>JBOHSV010000054.1:0-12095 GCA_050921735.1 Gemmatimonadales bacterium
TCTGACTGCAACCTGCCTCAACGCTTGCGGCCCGGCAAGGGGGTTCCCCACACCTGACACCGGACACCAGACACCCGTACCTTGCAGCAGCCCGGGTGGCGAAACGGCGGACGCAAGGGACTTAAAACTGCACGCCCGGCTAGGCGGCGCCTGCATTATCTGGGGGCCAGTAGCAAGATTGTAGCAAGACGCTCGGCTGGCGAAATCGGTAAACGCTGCGGACTTAAAATCCGCTGGGGGCGACCCCTTGCAGGTTCGAGTCCTGCGCCGAGCATAACGTCCCAGGTCGCACGGACTTGTCAAATACTCGTGAAAATGGGTACCTTGCTTCGCCCTGTAGATGGGGCGAACGCGCCCGCCACTTCCTCCGGCGGCCGAGGACAGGCAACCCCCTAGAAAGAAGGCAGCGCCTGGGGTTAGGAGGCCCAGCATTCCACATGCGGGGCCTTTCGTGTTTCTAGGGCTCCGCTGGTTCCGGGGGCCTGCTCCATGCCCGCAACAACTTCCACGCGCTGGGTGACGGTCACCGAGGCCGCCGTGCGGCTCCGGCTGACCTACGCCCATGTCCGCAACCTCCTGTTCACCGGGCGCCTCAAGAGCGAGCAGATCGGCGGTCGCTACGGGCGCTGGATGGTGGACGCCCGTGACCTGGCCCGCTACGAGCGCCAGCGAGCGGCCCGATGAGCGCCGCCCTTCTGGCGGCCCCGCCCGCGCAGCGGCTCCTGCCGCCGCTGTTCGCCGAGCACGCGGCGGCGATCAACGCGGTCCTGGTGACCTGGACTTCGACGGGGTCCGATGAAAGTGCCGGGCCGCATCGCCGGAAGCGTGGCGGTCTCGGGGTAGGCGCCAGCATGGAGCTGGATGGCCTACTGACTGGGAGTGGCGGGTCGGCCGTCCGTTCCGCTCCGGTTAGCACCCAATGCGCAGGGTTCGCTCGGCTTCCGGAGAAGCGCCCCCACCTAATTGCGGGGGCGTTTCTGTTTCTTCGGACCAGGGACTCCGCCGTTCGGACCCGGCCCCGCTGGTGCCGGGCGCCGCACTAAGTCAGCCCCGTCGGCCTACGAGTCGTTCAGGCGCGAACGTGTTATGTTACCCACCCGTTCTACTTTGGAGTGCGGAGCTCCTTCGATGGCGTGGCATGCGCGCAGTCTCCGCCTGACTGTCTTTCCGGCGCCTGGCGCGGACCTGAACCAGGCACCGAATTGGCAGGGATTGGTGGGGCAGGAGCCAGAAGAGACGAGTCGGAAAGCCGGTACGGTGTCGGAAAGCGGCCCCGTAGGATCCTCTGTTCTGCACCTGGCGAAGCAAGTGCCGCTTCGAGCCGATTTGGTGCTGACGGACGGCCCAAACGCTAACCTCGCTGATCCTTCGACCCTCGAAGGGTTCGAGGAGCAGGTCGCGGTGTTCGGGCCTTTGGCAGATGCCTTGTTACGCGGGTCTCCGCCGTTGCAGCGTATAGCCTTCGGCGCGGACTTAGTGCATCCGAGGCAGAACAGGGACGAGGCGTACCGTTATCTTGCTGAGGCGATCCACGGGGCCAGGCTTGACCTAGAGGGCGCAAGCGATTTTCTGTATCAGATCAACCGACCTCATGAATCGACGGTACTACGAGGCGCAAGCCTGAATCGCCTGGCAAAATGGTCGGCGGCCAAGTGGTCTCACTTTCTTATAGGGGCAGGGACTGGACGGCGTGCGGTGGGTCCTGAGGGTTTTGGGAGTCACCTGGAGCTGGATATCAACACGCCTGCTGAATACCCTGAGCCCCTCCCCCAGGATCGGTTGCCCGAGCTGTTCCGAGAGCTCGTAGGCCTCGGTATCGAGCTCGCTGACAAAGGAGATATCCGCTAAGGAGATATCCGCTGATGCTCGACACTGCGACCCTGACGACGGATGTCGATACACTGACACTCGCGCAGCAGTCACCGCGACGCGGGATTTTGGTGCCTTCGAGTAGTACCGGTGCATGGCTCTGGAAAGCACCTCGCTCTCAAGAGACGGCAACAACAATTGAAGCATGGCCGGACCAACCGCCGCACATCGTGATCCTCGATCGGCGGAGCTTCGTGTTCACGGAGCACGTTATGGACGCGTGGCTCGAGCGGGTGCGGGATGTGATGGAAACGTGCATTCTATTCGAGGCGAACGACTACAGCGACGCAACGACCGAGCTATCCAGTGGGCCCTCCAGCAGCGCAGTCACCGCCGCGCTCGATGGAATCATGGCGGCAGCCGACCACGAGGAGTTTGAAGTCGGGATGTGCAGCGAGTTTGAAGCCGGCCTGCGACGCTTCGTAGGCGAGTACGGCGAACGCGCCGTTTCTGCTCTGCACAGTAGGTTGCAGCGAACCACGAAATCCGACGTGATCTGCGAAGCCCTTACTTCGTTGGGCAGCATGCGGCACGGGGCTACTCGCGACGCTCGCCTTGCGATGCTCGCCACGTTCCTTGGACACCGTGATGCCGCGATTCGGGACACGGCGATGCGCGGCCTAGTCGACATTCAAGACGTGCGGGCGCGGCGACCCTTGCAGGCAGCAAGGGACGCGGAGACCAACAGATTGCTTCGGAGACGGTTTGACAGGGCGCTCGCACTAATGGCTTGATGGGTGACCGACTGTTGAGGGGAGTTAGGGCGTGGAAATGGCTGGAGGACTCGCCCCAATGGTTGCTCGGTGGCAATGCGCCTGCCGAGTGCTTGATGGACTTGCGAACTCCCGACAGTCGGCTCTCCGTCTACGTTGTGCCCCCCGGCGAGGATCCAAGCCAGGTTGCGGTCGCGCTAGCTGGAAGCAACAAGCAGAGATTTGATGAGTCCGGCTATCTACTATTTGACTCGGACCTCCTTAATGACCTGGAAATCAGAATCGCTGCTCTGGAAGCGGGCACTACGCCCGACGAGGTGGTCAACCCTTGGCATCGCGATTTGGTAGAACTATCGACAGCGAAGCTGGCGGAATTGGCTCGCGTGTTATGGGAGAATCGTGAAGGTCTCCTCGATAGCGTGCCCAAGCAGGTTGTCGAGGAGCGACTGGTCACCGGCGTTCGCGATGGGCGGCTGACTGATCGTGGGATGCACGAGGACATGCAGAAAGAGATTCAAAGGCGACTAGCGCAGTAGGGTTCGCGGCACTTGCGCCCTCCCGGATTCGATGCAGGCCGCTTCGTAGGTAGCAAGATTGTAGTAAGCCTATCCGTCGCTACCGGTCACTAACGGTCACCAACAACGCTGTATTTGTGCTCGTTACGACAGGTCGTTACCGTTCACGTCACCCGGCATTGGCGCTTAAAATCCCTTGGGAGGTGACTCCCGTGCAGGTTCGAGTCCTGCCCCGGGCATTCGTCAACCTCGAGATGAGCGGGGGGTATGCGTACGCATCTGCAGAGCGGGGGTTGCCATGCGCGGCGCTCGTTTTCTTGGTGGGTTGGGGCTGATCTTCGTCTCGGCGGCCTGCTTCGAGCCCACAGCTCCCTCCAGACAAGGACTGGCCGGCGGAGGTGGTGGGTCCGGTGAACCCGTCCTGACATTCACGATTCAGCCGAGCACCGTGTTCGTCGACGCACCCATGACCGTCGAGATCACGGCGCGAAACGCTGAGGGCGGCACAGACGCCACGTTCGCGGGCGCGGTCACCGTCGCCATCGGTACCAACCCGGGTGGGGGGACTCTGGGCGGCACGGCGACGGTGAACGCCGTGGCCGGCGTGGCGCGCGTCGATGACCTCACGATCGACCGGCCCGGGACAGGGTACACCCTGACGGCGGCCGCCCCCGGCGCAACGGGCGCCACGAGTGCGGCGTTCGACGTCCTCGCTTTCTGACCTCAGGGGTTTCGCGCGATCGCCTTGACGAGCGAGGCGCGTCAGGCCGGGCCGGGACTCGCCCGCAGCGCGCACCCGCACCGCATCGCCGCAGCCTCGGGACGACTGGGCAGCAGGAAGACCAGCAGGCTGCGACGGTGCCACGGCCCGTTGAGTCGGGACAGGAGGGACGGGGAGACGCGCGAATCGCCCATGCGCCAACGCTGCGGCGCGATGGCTGGCGTGTCAACCGCGCCGTGACGCTCGCCCTTGCGCGGACGATCGGGGTGGGGGGATATATGGGCCCGCCACCTCTTCGGAGTCAGTCATGGCCGCCGCGTCTGCCCGTGCCTTCGTCTTGCTCGGCCTGTTCGCCTCTCTCTCGACCGCGCGCGCTCAAACCGTTGCCCCGGCTCCGTCCGGCGCCACGCCGGCGTGGACTCTCCACCTGAAGGAGGACATCCGCTGGCAGCAGGTCACGCCGGCGGGGGCCTTGCTGGTTTCGACCGATGGCGCCCTGGCGGCCGTCGCCATCGAGCGCGGCCAGGTGGCATGGGAGAAGCCGGAGCTGGGCGGGCTGCCGGCTGACAGCGTTCGCGGGGTGGAAGGGTCGCTCCTCATGGAGGCGGCGCGCCCCGGGCTGCTGCTCATCTTCGACCCCGTCACGGGCGCGCTCCTGTTCGATTCGCGAACGCTCGAGCTCACGCAGGTCGTCACCCGCCGCGTGCTCCCCCAGACCGGCACCCTGCTGGTCCACGGGCGGCGCGCGGCCGGACCACCGATCGTCGCCCTGTACGACCTCGCGACCGGGGCGGAGCGCTGGGTCAGCGACAAGCTCTTCGAGCAGAGCGAACCCCAGAAGCGCGGATTGGGCGGCCTGATGCAGGGGCTGGTACGTGCCGTCTCCGGCGGCGTCACACTCGAGGTCCTTCAGGCCGGGCCCGAGGTCATCGTGGTCCACACGCTCCTGGGCTTGCGGGCGCTCGACGCGCGGACGGGCGCGGTGCGGTGGTCCGCGACCCTGCCCACGGCGCGAGCAGGTATGCCGGCGCGATTGGTACGGCTCTACCCCTCGCTCGAAAACCCGGACCGCATCTACGTCAGCTTCGACGAGCGCTTGATGGCCTACCGCCTGGCCGACGGCCAGGCACTCTGGCCCCAGCCCGCGACGGTGGACGGGCGCATCCGCGACATCGTCCAACACCCCGCCGGGATCATTATGCTCCCCGAAGCAGCGCCGGAAGGCCAGGGGACCGGGAGACGCGTCGTGATCAACGGCGTCGTGCAGACCGGGCTCAACGTGGCGCGCTACGAGGACGGGACGACCGTGGCCGCGAAGCCCGTACGCATGCGCGGCGACGTCATGGAGGCGATGGACGCCGGCGATGCCGTGGTGCTGGCCGTGGACGCCGAATCGCGCACGTTCGTGAACGTGCTGGACGTGGCCACTGCAACGCTGCGGCTCAAGAAGGACGTGAAGATCAAAGGCCGGCTCGCCTACGCCGAGCTCACGCCGGCCGGCCTGCTCTACGTTTCCCGCCCCGACGCCACGACCAACGCCGAGGTCAACATCATCGATCTCGCCACCGGCCAGCCGCGGTTCAAGGACGCGATCGAGAGCCTCCACCACGCGGTGGAGGGGCGAACGCTTTATGTCTTCGGGAACAAGGACCATCGTCTGTATGAGGTCGACCGCGAGGCGGGAACCTTCCGCGCGCTGGGTGGGGAAGTGAAGCTGCAGGGTGGCGAGGACCCCATCGCGATGGAGATCCGGCCGCAGGGGCTGGTGCTCATCGCACCGCAGAACCTCGTGCTCCTGGGGCGCGACGGGCAGCTACAGTGGCAGGTCTACCACCCCGCGCCGCAGCTCCCTGGGTTGGTCCGCGCGCTGCACGCGGTCAACGCCGTGCGCGCGGGCCTCTACGGGGCCGCCGCCTCGGCGTACGGCGACGCCTTCGCCCAGGCATCGCGACGCGCCACCGATCCCACCGCACAGCGCATCACGGGAGAGTTGGCGACGGCGTACACGCAAGGGGGCGCACAGCTGCAGGGGTACGCGCGCCAGTCGGCGGCTCTCGCGACCAAGCGCTTCCGCGCCTCGCTCGCCGCCCCGGGGTCGGTCTTCATGCTCACCCGCGCGCCCGGTGGGAACGGGAACGTGCTGCTCCAGATCGACAAGGACACGGGCGAGCCGCGGTCACGCGTGGATCTCGGCAAGGAGCGCGAGCCGGTGTACGCCGTGGACGACATCGCGGGCATGCTCTTCCTGCGGACCGCGCCCCGGACGCTCACCGGCTACCGGCTCTGATCGCGGCTTCCGTCGTAGGGCCGAGTCGCGGCTCTTAGCCGCGCACCCAGGCTGCACCCCCTAGATTTGAGATGGCTCCGGGGGCGGAGCACTAGTGGAGCCCTGGGAGGGGAACATGACTCAGCGCAGAACGCTCGCGATCCTGGTCGCCGGGGGCCCAGCGCCCGGCGTGAACAGCGTCATCGGCGCCGCCACCATCCGCGCACGGCTCGAAGGGCTGGACGTCCTCGGCGTGCGCGACGGCTTCGAGTGGATCATGCACGGCGACATCGAGCACGTCACCCCGCTCGACATCGCCGAAGTGAGCCGCATCCACTTCCGCGGCGGCTCGCACATCGGGATCTCCCGGGCCAACCCCACCACCGATCCCGCCCTGCTCGAGAACGCCGTCGTGTCGCTGCTGCGGCTCGACGTCTCGGACCTGATCACCATCGGCGGCGACGACACCGCGTACTCCGCCATGCGGCTCGCGCACAAGGCGGCCGGCCGGATCCGCGTCGTGCACGTGCCTAAGACCATCGACAACGACCTTCCGCTCCCCCTGTACGTCGACACGTTCGGGTTCCAGACCGCCCGCCACTACGGCGTGGACATCGTGAAAAACCTGATGGTCGACGCCAAGACCACGTCCCGGTGGTACTTCGTCATCACCATGGGCCGCAAGGCGGGCCACCTGGCGCTCGCCATCGGCAAGGCGGCGGGAGCCACCCTGACCCTCATCCCCGAGGAGTTCCTGGGCGAGCGCATCCGGCTCAAGACCGTCGTGGACACGCTCACGGGCGCGATCATCAAACGCCTCTCCGACGGGCGCCGGGACGGCGTGACGGTCATCGCCGAGGGGCTCGTGCTCGGGATCGCCCCCGAGGACCTGGCCGGCCTCGAGGACGTCGAGCGCGACAGCCACGGCAACGTCCGGATCGCCGAGGTCAACCTCGGCGAGATCCTCAAGGCCGAGGTCACGCGGCGGCTCAAGGACTTCGGCCTCAAAGCCACGATCGTGGCTAAGAACATCGGCTACGAGCTGCGCTGCGCCGACCCGATCCCGATGGACATGGAGTACACCCGCGACCTGGGGTACTGCGCCGCCAAGTACCTGCTCGAGGGGGGCAGCGGCGTGGTCATCTCGATGCAGGCCGGGCGGTTCGTGCCCATTCCGTTCGAGGAGTTGCTGGACCCCGCCACGGGACGACCCCAGATCCGGCTCGTGGACATCCACTCGGCGCGCTACGCCATCGCCCGGCGCTACATGCTCCGGCTGCGGCGCGATGACTTCGAAGACCCGCACGAGCTGGCGCGCTTCGCCGCCACCGCCGGCGTGAGCCTCGAGGAATTCCGGCGCCAGTTCGAGTACCTGGTCGAGGCCGAGCCACCGCCGCTGGCCTTCGAGGTGGCGCACGCGACGCCGGCCGCCGGCTGAACGCCTTCCAGCCGACGGCCAGTTTCGGCATTCCTTCGGTGGAGTCGCCGGCGCGTGACCCAGATCACACATTTTCTGTGCACACGACATGGCGGCCGCACGGGGGCGGGCGACATTCTCTAAGCCCACTGCCAACCAGGACTGTGCGATGCCGGGTCTCAAATGGGGTCGCCTTCAGCTCGACATGAACTGCAAGCTGCGCCGCGGAGCCTGGTACCGCGTCGTGGACCTCAACGGCATGCACGCCGTCGTCGATGTGAACCAGCGGGAGCTCCCGGTCCCGAGCTACGCCCTCGAAGTCGTCACCACGCCGCCCAAACGCTGGACCGTCGTCCCGGCGCCGCAGCACGCCCGAGTGCCCCGCGAGTATGCGCCGCATTACCTGGTGTGCCCGAATTGTCGTGAGCGCAGCCCGCTCAAGGGCCGCGTCCGCCGCCTGGCGTGTCCGCGGTGCCGGCAGACGCACGACGTAGACTGGACCGAGGAGTACCTGAAGCTCACCTGACCGGGGCCGGCGCGGCGACGACATCGAGCGCGAACCGCACCTCGTCGGCCACCTTCACCGTGCCGAACCCCGCGCTGTAGGGCTTGATCCCGAAATCGGTTTGCTTGAGCCGGAACGCGGCCGTGGCGCGCAGTGTGTCGCCCGCCAGCGTCAGCGCCACGTCTACGACGAGCGGCCGCGTGCGGCGCGCCAGCGTGAACTCCCCCGTTACGCGCACCCCGCCCTCCACGGGCGCGACCTCGCGCGAAACGAACGTGATCTCGGGATACTCTTCCACCTTGAGGGTCTGCTCTCGCATGGCCCGCGTCATCTTGGCGACGTCCGAGGAGTCGGCATCCGTCCGGATTTCCAGGCTGTCGACCGCCACCCGGATCGCGACCGATGACCGCTCGGGCGCGGCCGGGACATAGACGATGGTGCCCTGGAACGCGCGGGCGCGCACCAGGTGCTCGTGCCCCAGCCCCTTGAACAGACCGGCCCGGCCGGTGCGGACCTCGAGCCGGCTGGCCGGGAGCAGGCGATACACCGTCGAATCGGGCCCATCCTGGGCGGAGGCGCGCCCGGCGAGCGCCAGGGTGAGGGCGGCGAGCCAGACGGGCGATGGCCGCATATGCCCTCAAACTACCAGCCCTCTTGCCAGCGCCATAGTCTCGCTCATGTTTGCGTCATGAATCGGGGCTCAGCGGCTGCGCTGCTGTCGCTCGCGGTCGTGACCGCGGGATGCGAAAGCGGCCTCCGCCGCGAGGTGACCGACTACTTCGCGGCATACGATTCCACTTACCGGCGCCTGTACTACGAGGCGGCGGAGGCCGAGTGGGCGTCGAACACGCGGATCGTGCCGGGCGACACCACCAACGCGGCGCGGACGCGGCGCGCCAGGGAGGCCCTCGCGGCGTTCGTCGGCGGCGTGGCGAACATCGAGCGGATCCGGGGCTATCTCGCCCAGGGCGACCGCCTCGCGCCGCTCCAGGTCCGGCGGCTCGACGTGATGCTGTACAACGCCGCCGACGCGCCCCAGACCGTCCCCGATCTGGTGCGTCGGCGGATCGCGGCCGAGACCGAGCAGGTGGAAACGCTGTACGGGTTCGAGTTCCGGCTCGGGGGCCGCGCGGTGACGCCGAACGACCTCGACCGCACGCTGCGCGCCAGCGAGGATCTGGCCGAGCGCCGCGCCGCATGGGAGGCGTCGAAGGCCGTCGGGCCCGCGGTGAAGCCCGGGCTGGTGCGGCTGCGGGACTTGCGCAACGGCGTCGTGCAGGCGCTCGGGTATCCGGACTTCTTCGCCTACCAGGTGTCCGATTACGGCATGACCACCGACGAAATGCTGCGGCTCATGGACACGCTGGTGGTCCAGCTCCGGCCGCTGTACCGGGAGCTCCATACCTGGGCACGGTACGAGCTGGCCCGCCGGTACGGGCAGCCGGTGCCCGATCTCATCCCGGCGCACTGGCTGCCCAACCGCTGGGCCCAGGACTGGAGCGCGCTGGTGACCGTGGAGGGCCTGGACGTCGATGCGGCGCTGCGCGACAAGACGGCCGAGTGGGTGGTGCGGGAGGGCGAGCGGTTCTATCTGAGCCTGGGGTTCGATTCGCTCCCGGCGGTGTTCTGGGAGCGTTCGTCGCTCTATCCCCTCCCCGCGGACGCGCCGTACAAGAAGAATACGCACGCCTCCGCCTGGCACCTGGATCTCGACCACGACGTGCGCTCGCTGATGAGCGTGGAGCCCAACCGGGAGTGGTTCGAGACGTCGCTGCACGAGCTGGGCCACATCTATTACTTCCTCGCGTACTCCCGGCCCGAGGTGCCGCTCGTCCTGCGGGGCGGCGCCAACCGGGCCTACCACGAGGGCATCGGCTCCATGATCGGCCTGGCCGCCGGCCAGCGGCGGTTCCTGGTCAACCGGGGGCTCGTGCCCCCGGGCGCGCGAGTCGACTCCCTGCGCCAGCTCCTGGCCGAGGCGCTGAACTACGTCGTGTTCATCCCGTTCTCCGCGGGCACCATGACCCGGTTCGAGCACGCACTGTATACCGACAGCCTCCCGGCCGACGCGTTCAACGGGAAATGGTGGTCGCTGGTGCAGCGATACCAGGGGGTGGCGCCCCCGGCCCCCCGCGGCGAGCGCTGGGCGGACGGCCTGACCAAGACGCACATCAACGACGACCCCGGCCAGTATTACGACTACGCCCTGTCCTACGCCCTGCTGTTCCAGCTCCACGATCACATCGCCCGCCGGATCCTGGGCCAGGCCCCGCACGACACGGATTACTGGGGCGGCCGGGCCGCAGGCGACTTCCTGCGGGACCTGATGGCGCCGGGCGCCAGCCGGCCCTGGCGCGCGGTGCTGCGCGAAACCACCGGCCGCGACCTGGATGCCCGGGCGATCGTGGAGTACTTCAGGCCGCTGCACGACTGGCTGGCGCAGCAGAACCGCGGTCGCCCCCACACGCTGCCGGACCTGTAACGGTCGCACCCGGCGCGTCGCCGAACGGAACGGCCTGCAACCTTTCGCCCGTTCTCCGCGTCAGATCAACGGCGCACGCTGGAGGCGGGCATGAAAGGCTACGCGTTGCTTCTCGCAGCGACACTGACGGCGATCTATGGGTACGCGGCCCAGGCCGCGCTGGCGGCGGATCGGGCGCGGGTGTGGGCCACCGCGGCCGCCACGCCGCCGGCGGCCGAAGCCGACCGGGTCTGGTACGGCGGGGCCCTGGCGCCCGTCACGGTGGTCGGGTGGGGAATTGAGGCGCCGGCCATCAGCCGGCGGCCGGTGTGCGAGTCCGGGAGTCGCAAGGGCTGACGGGTGACGGGACCCCCGAAACTTGACAGGGGGCGTGCCCCGTATGCTCTTCTAATGGCCATGGAAGCACGCGCTCCCGACGGTTCACCGTTACTCCGCTTCTGGCGCGGCTGGCGCCGCGAGATTCTTCGCGGCGCCGTGCTGTTCGCGCTCATCGTCGCCGGCGGCCTCGCCGCGGTGCACGTGTTCCGCTCGTTCGCCGCGGGCTGGTCCGATCTCGCCATGGGCGGGGACTGGGCCGCGGGAGGCGACCGCCGCTGGCAGGAGGCGTTCCTCTGGTCCGACCGGCTGAAGCCGGGCGACAAGGTATGGATCCGCAATCGCAGCGGCGCGGTGACCGTGGCGGCGGCGCCGGGTGAGTCGCTGCTGGTCGTGGCCGAGAAGAGCTGGCACCGCTCCTCGCCCGAGCTCGTCAACATCGTGGCCGTGCCGCACGAGGGCGGCGTGACCATCTGCGCCCTGTGGGAGGCGGACAAAGCGGTCTGCGCCCCGCGGGGCGACTACAAGATCCAGAATCCCCGGCGCGGCGACGTGGCCGTCCGCTTCACCATCCACGTGCCGCGGGGGGTGGCGCTCGACGCCTCCACCATCAACGGCCTGGTCGCGGTCGCCGGCGTCGACGCGCCGGTCACGGCGAGCACCGTGAACGGCAAGGTGCAGGCGGAGATCATGCGGGCGCCGTTCGAGGCGCGCACGGTCAACGGCCAGATCGACGTCGCGATCGCCCTGCGACGGGGTGGGCCGGCCGGAGCGATCGACCTCGGGACCGTCAACGGCTCTATCCACGCCGCGCTCGCGCCGGGGCTCGATGCGGAACTCGAGGCGAGCACCGTCAACGGCCGGATCGACAGCGAGATTCCGGTGGCCGTCACCGGCCGGCTCACGTCGCGCAAGCTCGCGGGACGCCTCGGGTCGGGCGGGGCGGCGCTCCGGCTGCACACGGTGAACGGGTCCATCCACCTGGTCGAGCGGGGCCCGGAGGGAGCGCACGTGGAGCACGAGAAGCCCCACGTCCCGCCGGCGCCCTCCGCGCCCCCGCCACCGGCCGGCACCAAGGTCCGCGTCCGCGTCAACTGACCCGCCGCTCGGCGGGTCGTTACATTTCCGCCGGTTCTGGTCATGCTGCCCGCGTGCGTCCTTCCGTCCTGGGAGTGATCGGCCTCGGGGCCATCGGCGGCTCGCTCGTTCGCCAGGCGCGCCTGGCCGGGGTCCCGGCCATTCTGGGCTGGTCGCCGGAGCCGGCCGAGCGCGCGGCGGCCGCGAGGGACGGG
>JBOHSV010000055.1:0-1704 GCA_050921735.1 Gemmatimonadales bacterium
GCGCGGCTCTCCACGGCGTCGAGCCGGTCGCCGGTGAGCGCGATCGGGATCACGATGCGGCGCGCGCGCACCGAGTCGCCGCTCGCCCGGTCCACGCGGAGCAGCTCGTACCCCAGGGGCGTGAGCACCGGCGCCGACACCTCGCCCGGGCGCAGGGCGCGCAGAGCCCGCTGCACCGGCGGCGCCAGCCGCGGGTCGGTGCGCGCGAGCCACCCGAGGTCGCCGGCCCGGTCCGCGGTCACCGAGTCGGCCGAGACCTCGCGCGCCCGGCGCGCGAACTCGTCGGCCCCGCCGCGCGACACGGCGGTCATGATCTCCCGGGCCAGTGCCAGCGCCGCCGCGCTGTCCGCCCGGTCGGGGCGCCGGTCCAGCGCGACGTAACTGAGATACGCGACCGCGGGACGGCGATACTCCTCCTGGTGCGCCGAGAGGTACGCGCGCAGCTCGGCGTCGGTCACCGCGATCCCGGTGTCGGGGACGTCCGCGGGCCGCAGCGCCAGCAGCGCCACCCGCACGGAATCGTGCTGGTCCCGATACATGCGCCACAGCTTGGCGTCCGACAGGTAGACGTCGGCGGTGATGTACTGCGCCAGCTTGATGCGGGGGATCTCTTCGCGATACCGCGCCTCCAGCGCCAGCTGGAACTGCGGATCGGCCGTGGCCAGGAACCGCTCCCACTTGGCGGGATCGAACCGGCCGTCGGTCTGGAACTCGGGGCGGTCGCGCAGCTCGGGCGGCGGGCTGGTGCGGGCGGCGGCGACGATCTCTTCGGGGCGCGCCTCGATGCCCAGCCGCGCGTACTCGCGCTGGAGCAGGACGCTCTCGACGAGCTGCTCGACCACCTGGTTCTCCAGCTCGCGCCGCTCGTCGCGCGTCGTCGGCATGGCGCCGGTCTGCTGGCGGTACTGCTCCTCCGTCTGCCGCACCAGGCGCTCGAAGTCGGCGGCGGCGATCTCCCGGCCGTCGATCTCGAGCACGGTCGTGGCGCTCGGGCCCAGGATGTCGGTCACCTGCGAGAACGCGAGCCAGCCCACGAACGACACGGTGAGGATCCAGAAGACCCACTTGGTCTGCGCGCGGAACGTACGTAGCATGTACCGAAGTCTCCCTGCCTGAGGGGCGTTGGAGGGGCTAAGTCTAGTCGTGACAACGCCTACCCTCAAGCGGCGCCGGCGCCCGAAATTTGACAGCCGCGCCGGGCGATCACTATCTTCGTTCAAGTCCCACAACCACTTAGGCGCGTGGCCTACACCAGCGAGATCGAAAAGCTCGAGCAGCGCTACCGCGAGAATCCCAAGGGACGCAACTTTGCGCCCCTGGCCGACGCGTATCGTAAAGCGGGGCTTGTAGATAACGCGATCGAGCTGTGCGAGGCCGGGCTCAAGCTGCACCCCGATTACATCAGCGCCTACATCGTGTTCGGGCGCTGCCTGGTGGACAAGAAAGACGACACGCAGGCCGAGAAGACCTTCCAAAAAGTCCTGGCGCTCGATCCGGAAAACATCCTCGCGCTGCGCACGCTGGCGGAAATCGCCGAGCGGGGGAAGCGGTTCGAGGTGGCGATCGACGCGCTGAGCAAGTTGCTGGCGGCGGACCCGATGAACGGCGACGCCGCGGAAACGCTGGCGCGGCTCAAGGGCAAAGCCGCCGCGGCGGCGAAGAGCGCGCCCGCTCCGCCTCCCGCTGCCGCTTCCCCTCCCCCGC
>JBOHSV010000056.1:0-6154 GCA_050921735.1 Gemmatimonadales bacterium
GCCGGGACCGGCTGGCGACGCGACCAGTGACCCGTTCGCGGGTCAGCCGGCCGGCACCGGGACGGCGGTCGCGCTGCGCATCGAGCCGCCCACGATCTTTCTGCTCCCGTCCGAGAACACGCGCATCGCGCCCCGTGCGCTGAAGGAAGACGGCACCGCGGCGGCGCCCGTGCGGGTGACGTGGAAGTCGCTGCGGGACGACGTCGCGAGCGTGGACCAGAACGGCAACGTGGTGGGGCTCGCACCGGGGCAGGGGGTGATCCAGGCGGTGGCCCCGGGAGGCCTGACGGCCACGGCCCCCGTCGTCGTGCAGCAGGCGGACATCGCGATCCCGGCGCCCGCGCCCTACACGCTGACGCCCGGCCAGACCGACACGCTGCGGGTGATCGTGCCACAGCAGAACGCGCGCGCCGTGAACCCGTTGCAGCTGCAGTGGGCGTCGAGCGATCCGACCGTCGCCGGGGTCGGCCTCACGGGCGTGGTGACGGCGGTGGCGCCGGGGCAGGCGACGATCGCGGTCCGCGGGCTGTTGCAGCAGGCGGGCCTCGAGGTCACGGTCCACCGGCCGGTGAACCAGCTCGAGATCCGGCCGACGGCCTCGCGCGATGTCGTGATTCCGCTCACCGGCCGCCAGCGGATCGAGGCCAAGGCCCTGGCCGCGGCCGACAACACCGTGGTCCCCGAGGCCCCGCTGCGCTGGTCGGTGGCGGATACGACCGTCGCGAGGTTCGACCCGGCCACGGGCTTGCTGATCGGGAAGGCGGTGGGGAAGACGCAGCTGACGGTGCGCGGGCCGGGCCAGGGGCTCGCCGTCACGTGGCAAGTGAGCGTCATCGCGGGCACCGTGCGGCTCACCAGCCCCCGATTCGCGGTGGCGGTGAACGAGCGGTACGCCCTGCGGGGCAACTACGTGAGCTCGGACGGGACCGTGCTCGCCCCCGCCGCCAATGTGACGTGGACTTCGGATCGGCCGGACATCGCGACCGTGAACGACGAAGGCGTGGTGGTGGGGGTGGGGTACGGCCGCGCCCGGATCGCGGCCGCGGCACCCGGGGGCTCGACCGATACGGCCGAGGTGTTCGTCCAGGGCGAGATCCTGGTCGCGAGCACGCTCGCCGCGGACGGGCGGGCGGGCCGGTACCACCTGTACTCGGTGGAGCGGTCGAATCTGGCCCAGCTGCGCCGCATCACCGCCGACACGGCCCTCGCCATGGAGCCGGCCTACTCGGCCGACGGGTCGCGCATCGCCTACGTGTCGCTGGGGGACCGGGACGACGACAACACCGAGATCTTCGTGATGGACGCGGACGGCGCGAACGTGACCCGCCTGACGACGGAGCGGCGCGCCGACGGCCATCCGGTGTTCATGCCCGACGGCCGGTCGCTCCTGTTCCATTCGTCGCGGACGCGGAACCAGCAGATCTGGAGCGTGGGGCTCGACGGCGCGGGCCTGCGCCAGCTCACCCAGGAGCCCGGGGCCAACATGCAGCCGTCGGTCTCGCCCGACGGTCGCATCGTGGCGTTCGCCTCGACGCGCGACGGGAGCTCCGACGTCTGGCTGATGGCGCCGGACGGCTCGCAGCAGCGCGCGTTCACCCGGAGCCCGGAGTGGAAGGAGACGTACCCGCGCTTCCTGCGCGACGGCACGCTCGCCTACCTGGTGGAGCGCCGCGAGGGGAACCGTACGGTCACCCAGGTGATGAAGGCCGACCTCGTCACCGGTCAGACGGCGCCCCTCACCGGCACCGACCTGCTCATCGCGTCGTTCGCCATCTCGCCCGCGGGGGACCTCCTGGCGCTGGTGGTGCCGGTGCCCGGGACCGAGCGGCGCCGCAATCCCACCTACCGCGTGTACATCCAGCCCGTGGGCGCCGGAGCCCCCGTGCCGATCCCCGCCGCGGCGGACGAGCAGATCGCGACGCCGGCGTTTCAACCATAGAAGACGCCTTTCCGTGACATGAAGGCGTGCGTCCTCCGGGCCCCCGGCGGCCTCGACCACATCGCGGCGGTCGACGTCCCGCCCCCGGCTGCGGCCGGCCCGACCGACGTGCTGATCCGCGTCCGCGCGGCCGCGCTCAATCACCTGGACCTGTTCGTCGCGGGCGGACTCCCGGGCGCGGATCACGCCTTCCCGCACGTCATGGGGGCGGACGGCGCCGGGGTGGTGGAGGCCGTGGGCGCCGAAGGGCGCGGCGTGCGCCCCGGCGATCGAGTCATGATCAATCCCGGCATCGCGGACCATACCTGCGAGTTCTGTCGCCAGGGTGAGCATTCGCAGTGCGTCAACTACCGGCTCCTGGGGGAGCATCTGCCGGGCACCATGGCCGAGTACGTCGTCGTGCCCGACCGCAACCTCGCGGTCGTGCCGCGGCTCGATCCCGAGCTCACCTGGCCGGAGGCAGCGGCGTTCTCGCTGGTGACGCTCACCGCGTGGCGCATGGTCGTGACGCGGGCGCGGGTCCAGGCCGGCGAATGGGTGCTCGTCTGGGGGATCGGGGGCGGGGTATCGCTCACGGCCATGCGCATCGCCAGGCTGCGCGGGGCACGGGTGGTGGTCACGTCGTCGAGCGATGCCAAGCTCGCCCAGGCCAGGGAGCTCGGCGCCGACGTCACGCTCAATCACCGGACGCACAACGTGGCGCAGGAGGTGCGGGCGCTGACCGGCAAGCGGGGTGTGGACGTGGTGGTGGAGAACGTGGGCGCGGCCACCTGGCAGGACTCGCTGCGCTGCCTCGCGAAGGGGGGGCGCCTGGTAACCTGCGGCGCCACAAGCGGCCCCAGCGTCGCCATGGACGTGCGGCGTCTCTTCTGGAACCAGTACACCATCATGGGCTCGACCATGGGGAACGACGCCGAATACCGGGAGGCGGTGCGGGTGCTGGGGACGGGGGAGCTGCGCCCCATAATCGATCGCGTGTATCCGCTGCACCGGGCGCACGAGGCGTTCGCGCGGTTGGAGCAGGGCGCGCAACTGGGGAAGGTGGTGGTGGAGTTGAATTCCACGCTCTAAGTGGTTAACTTTGCGCCACTTAGGCCTCATCTCGTGTCACCGTTCACAACCTCCTGGCCATGACCGGTCCCGCCGCCCGCGAACGCATTCTACCGCGCCTCATCGAGGACGAGATGCGCGACTCGTTCCTCGATTACTCGATGAGCGTGATCGTGCAGCGCGCGCTGCCCGACGTGCGCGACGGGATGAAGCCCGTGCATCGCCGCATCCTGTACGCCATGTACGAGCTGGGACTGGTGCCGGGGCGGCCCTACAAGAAAGCCGCGACCGTGGTGGGCGACGTGCTCGGCAAGTACCACCCGCACGGCGATCTCTCGGTCTACGACGCGCTGGTGCGGATGGTGCAGGACTTCTCCCTGCGCTATCCGCTGGTGGACGGCCAGGGGAACTTCGGCTCGGTGGATGGGGACGCGCCGGCGGCCTACCGCTACACCGAGGCCCGGCTCACGCGCATCGCGCTCACGATGCTCGAGGACATCGACAAGAACACCGTCGCCCTCGTCCCGAACTTCGACGACCGGCTGCGAGAGCCGACGGTGTTGCCCGCGCGGCTGCCCAACCTGATCGTCAACGGGTCGGCGGGCATCGCGGTGGGGATGGCCACGAACATCCCGCCGCACAACCTCTCGGAAGTGGTCCAGGCGATCCACCACCTGGTGGACCATCCGGCGGCCGGGGTAAAGGATCTGCGGAAATTCGTGAAGGGTCCCGACTTCCCGACGGGGGGCATCATCTACGGGCGGGAGGGGATCAAGGAGTGCTACGACAAGGGCCGCGGGCGGATCGTGATTCGCGCGCGCGCGGTGGCCGAGGAGAAGGCCTCCACGGGGCGCCAGCAGATCGTCGTCACCGAATTCCCGTATCAGGTGAGCCCCGAGCGCGTGCACGAGCAGATCCGCGATCACGTGGTGAGCCGCAAGCTCGAGGGCATCACGGACGTCCGGAACGAGTCGGACAAGGAAGGCGTGCGGCTGGTGATCGAGCTGAAGCGGGACGCCGTCCCCATGGTGGTCCTGAACCAGCTGTACAAGCACACGCAGATGCAGGTGACCTTCGGCGCGATCATGCTGGCCCTGGTGGACGGCGTGCCGAAGGAGATGGACCTGAAGGAGCTGCTCCAGCACTTCATCGACCACCGGCACGAGGTCATCACCCGCCGGACCGAGTTCGAGCGGCAGCGGGCGCAGGACCGCGAGCACATCCTCGAGGGCCTGAAGATCGCCGTCGACCACATCGACGAGGTCGTCCGGATCATCCGCAAGTCCAAGGACGTGCCCACGGCGGACGCCGCGCTGCGCAAGCGCTTCAAGCTGTCCGACAAGCAGTCGGCCGAGATCCTCAACATGCGGCTGGCCCGCCTGACCGCCCTCGAGATCACGAAGCTCGAAGCCGAGATCAAGGACGTCCGCAAGTTCATCAAGGAGTGCAAGGAGATCCTGGCGTCGAAGCCGCGGCGCATGAAGATCCTCAAGGAGGAGTTGACCGAACTGTCGCACGGGTTCGGCGACGAGCGCCGCACCGAGATCGTGGCCGACCAGGGCGAGTTCTCGATCGAGGATCTGATCGCCGAGGAGGACATGGTCATCACCGTGTCCCACTCGGGGTACATCAAGCGCCTGCCGGTGACGGCGTACCGGCGGCAGCGCCGCGGGGGACGCGGGGTGACGGCGGCGGGGACGCGCGAGGACGACTGGCTGGAGCACCTGTTCATCGCGTCGACCCACGACTACGTGATGTTCTTCACCCAGAGCGGGCAGTGCTATTGGCTCAAGGTGCACGAGATCCCGCAGGCGGCGCGGGCCGCCCGCGGCAAACCCATGGTCAACTGCATCGCCATCAAGCCCGACGAGCGCATCGCCGCCCTGGTCCCGGTCCGCGAGTTCTCGCCGGACCGGAGCGTGTTCTTCGCGACGCGGAACGGCGTCGTGAAAAAGACGCAGTTGTCGGAGTTCGGCAATCCGCGCTCCGTCGGGATTCGCGCCATCAACATCGAGAAGGGCGACGAGCTGATCGACGTGCAGGTCACCGACGGCTCCAACGACATCGTGCTGGCGACGCGGCACGGCATGAGTATCCGGTTCCATGAGAAGGACGTGCGGGAGATGGGCCGCACGGCCACGGGCGTGAAGGGCATCGAGCTGGACAAGAAGGATCGCGTGATCGACCTCGTCATCGTGCGGCGCAAGTCGACCCTGCTCACCGTGACCGAGAAGGGCATGGGCAAGCGCTCGGAGCTCGACGAGTACCGCATTCAGCACCGCGGCGGCCGCGGTATCATCACGCTCAAGCGGACCGACAAGACCGGCGACGTGGTGGCCCTGAAAGAGGTCGTCCCCGACGACGAGCTCATGATGATCACGAAGAAGGGCATCATGATCCGCGTGCCGGTGGAGGGCATCCGCATCTCGGGGCGCAACACGCAGGGCGTGCGGATCATGAATCTGGCGCCGGGCGACATCGTGGTCGACGTGGCGCGCGTGGTCAAGGAAGACGAGGCCGAGGAGGACGGCGACGACGGGGCGACGCCCGCGTCCCGGTCCGCGCGCAAGCCGGCGGCCCGGAAGGCCAAGACCCGCAAGGCGAAGAAGAAATAGCGTGGTCACCGCCGCGGCCGTGCGGGAAGCGGCGCAGGGCCTGCGCGGCGTCGCCGTGCGGACGCCGCTCGTGTTCAGCGAGCCGCTCGGCGCCTACCTCAAGCTCGAGAACCTCCAGCCGGTCGGCGCGTTCAAGGTGCGCGGCGCCTACAACGCCGTCCGGAAGCTTCCGGACCCCGCGCGCAAGCGCGGGGTGATCACCTACTCGTCCGGCAACCACGGACAGGCCGTCGCCTTCGCGGCTAGACAGTTCGGCGTGCGCGCAGTCATCGTGATGCCGGAAACGGCGCCCGCCGTCAAGGTCGAGGGCGTGCGGCGCTGGGGCGGCGAGGTGGTATTCGCGGGCGTGACCTCGGAGGACCGGCAGCGGCGGGCCGAGGAGCTCGCCCGCCGGGAGCGGCTCGCGGTCGTGCCGCCGTTCGACCACCCGGACATCGTGGCCGGGCAGGGCACGGTCGGGCTCGAGGTGCTCGAGCAGTGCCCGGACGTGCGCGCGGTGCTGGTCGGCACCGGCGGCGGCGGAGTGGTCGCCGGCATCGGGGTCGCGATC
>JBOHSV010000057.1:0-10608 GCA_050921735.1 Gemmatimonadales bacterium
GCCATGCCGATCGCCACCGCCTCGCCGTGCAGCACCTCGAACTTGGACGTCGCCTCGATGGCATGGGCGACGGTGTGGCCGAAATTGAGCACCGCGCGCCGTCCGGTCTCGCGCTCGTCCTCTTCGACGACGCCGGCCTTGATCTCGACCGACCGGGTCACAACGCGGTCCAGCGCGGCCGGATCCCGGGCGCGGATGGCCGGGGCCTCGGTCTCCAGGAACGCGAAGTAGGCGGCGTCGGCGATCACGCCGTGCTTCACGGCTTCGGCCAGTCCGGCGGCGAGCTGGACGGCGGGCAGGGTGGCGAGCGCGTCGAGGTCGGCCACGACCAGCCGCGGCTGGTAGAACGCGCCGAGCAGGTTCTTCCCGGCGGGGACGTCCACCCCGGTCTTGCCGCCGATGGCCGAGTCGATCATCGCCAGGAGCGACGTGGGCAGCTGGACGTAGGGCACGCCCCGGAGGTAGGTGGCGGCGACGAATCCGGCCAGGTCGCCCACGACGCCGCCGCCCAGGGCAATCACCGCGCAGTCGCGCCCGAGGTGCTTCGCGAGCATCGCGTCGGCGATCGCCGCCCAACTCTCGCGCGTCTTGTTCCATTCGCCCGCCGCGACGGCCACGCTCTCGAACGGGAGGCCCGCGTCCCGCAGGGCGGCGGCCACCTTGGGAGCGAGCACCGGCTCCACATGGGAATCCGTGACGATCGCGTAGCGCGCGGCCGGGCAGTGGCGCGCCAACAGGGCCGGGAGTTGGGCGAGCAGGCCGCGGCCGATGACGATGTCGTAGGAGGCGTCCCGCCGCTCGACGATGGGGACGCGGACGGTCACCATGGTTCCTCGGGCACGTCCGCGGCGGCATTGGCGGCGCGGGCGAGCACGAAGAGCAGGTCGGACAGCCGGTTCAGATAGATGGGAATGTGGTACGAGACCAGGGCGTCGCCCGCGCCGAGGGCGACGACCGCGCGCTCAGCCCGGCGGCACACGGTGCGCGCGAGGTGCAGGGCGGCCGCCTTGGGCACGCCCCCCGGCAGGATGAAGCGCTTGAGCGGCACCAGCGTGCGCTCGTAGCGGTCGATCTCGGCTTCCAGCGCGGCCGTCGCCTCCTCCCCGATCGGGCCGTGCTTCAGGGTCTTGGCGAGCTTCACCGGATCCGGGGCGGCGAGCTCCGCCCCCACCGTGAACAGGTCGCGCTGGATCCGCTCCAGCAGATCTCGCGCGAAGGTGCGGGGGTCGAGCGCCAGGGCGAGCCCGATGGTCGCGTTGAGCTCGTCCACCTCGCCGTAGGCGGCGACCCGGGGATGACTCTTGCGAACCCGGCCCCCGCCGAACAGGCCGGTTTCCCCGGCGTCGCCGGTTCTGGTGTAGATCTTCACGGCGCCTCCGCCCGCGGTTACGATTCGCCCGATGCAGGAGACCAAAGATATCACCATTCTCGGTGCCGGTCCCACCGGGCTGTTCGCCGCCTTCTATGCGGGGATGCGGGGCGCCTCCCACCGCGTCGTCGACGTGCTGGACCAGCCCGGCGGCCAGCTCACGGCGCTCTATCCGGAGAAATACATCTTCGACGTCGCCGGATTCCCCAAGGTCCTGGCCAAGGATCTGGTGAAGGGAATGGTGGAGCAGGCCATGCAGTGGAAGGCGCCGCTGCACCTTGGCGAGAAAGTCACGGACCTCCGTGTCGCGAGCGAGAACGGGCGGCCCCTGTTCACGGTGGTGACGGAGGCCGGCGAGTACCCGTCGCGCACGGTCCTGATCGCCGGCGGGATCGGCGCGTTCACGCCGCGCAAGCTCGCGCTGAAGGACGTGGACCGGTGGTACGGCCGCGGCGTGTACGACCGGGTGCTCGATCCGCAGGAGTTCGCGGGCCGGCGCGTGCTGATCGTCGGCGGGGGCGACTCGGCGTTCGACTGGGCGGTGAATCTCGAGCCGATCGCGCGCCGCATTCTCATGATCCACCGGCGTGACGGGTTTCGCGCGCATCACGCCACGGTGGCGCAGGTGCAGGCGCTGTGCGCGGCGGACAAGATGGAGCTCCGCACCTTCTGGGAGCTGAAGGCGATCGACGGCGCGGACCAGGTGGAGCGGGTGACGATCGCCAACAGCAAGACGAAGGAGCAGGAAACGGTCGACGTCGACTGCGTACTGCCTCAGCTCGGCTTCGTGTCGTCGCTCGGTGCCATCGCGGAGTGGGGGCTCGACATCGAGAAGGGCGAGATCAAGGTCACGCAGACCATGGAGACCAACATCCCGGGCATCTTCGCCGCCGGTGACATCACGACCTACCCGGGGAAGCTCAAGCTGATCGCCACCGGCGTGTCGGAGGCGTGCATCGCCGTGAACCACGCCGTGCACTTCATCCATCCCGAGAAGAAGATCGAGCCGGGCCACTCCTCGAACATGGCGATCTTTGGGCAGGCGGACGACAAAGACGTCTAACGCAGGCTGCCTTTCCCGATCTCGACCACGATCGAATCGATCTGCGCGAGGACATCGCGGCCCCGCACGTTGTGGCTGTTGGCCTGGATCGAGACCGTGACCCACCGGTCGCCGGCCCGCTCGACGTACCCCGACAGGGTGTTGACCCGGAAGATGCTGCCCGTCTTGGCGACGACGCGTTCCTCGAGCGGCGTGGCGAGGAAGCGTCGAGCGAGCGAGCCCCGCTGGCCCGACCGCGGCATCCCGCCTACGAGCAGCTCGCGGCGCGGATGCCGGCGCACGTAATCGAGCAGCCGCACGAACGCGCGGGGGGTGACGAGGTTGCCGGCGGAGAGCCCCGAGCCGTCGTCCAGGGCGAACGCCGTCGAGTCGATGCGCGCGGCGCGGTAGGCCAGCGAGTCGGTCGTGCCCGCGCTGCCGCCCTCCACGGCGATGCCCCGCGCCGCCAGCGCCCCCGCCAGCGCCCGCGCCGCGAACAGGTTGGGATCGGGCACGGCGAAGCTCTCGGTCCGCGGCCGCCGGCCGAGCGCCACGGTGCCCTCCGCCCAGATTTCCCACGTGCCGGGCCGGCGAAAGAAGTGATTGCCGATCGTGGAAGCCGAGTCCGCGGGGCCGGTCCGCGCCCGGTTCTCGAACGCGATCAACCCGAGGTCCGGCGACCAGGTGATGGTCGGCGGCGCGTCCAGCGACTCGGCCGGCGTGATCCGGAAGTCGATGCTGTTGTCGTTGAACGCGAGGCCCGACACCGGCGCGGCGTACCACCAGTTGGCGTCGAACAGTCCCCAGTTGGCATGCAGGAGCCGCGGCTCGAAATACGAGCCGTCGCCCACGACCTGCCCGGTGATGCGGCGGATGCCGCGCGCGCGCACCGAGTCGGCCAGGGCGCCCATGAGGACGGCGCTGGAGTCGCACGCGCCCGGCGCCAGCGTATCGACGGCGTAGCACCGCGTGGAGAACGTCGGGTCGCCGCGCCCGTACAGGACCAGGTCACCGAGCAGGATGCCGTCCCGTACCGCCCCGTTGACGTAGAGGCTGGTGGTGACGCGGAAGTCCTCGGGCAGGAGGACCGCGGCGGCGGCCGCCACCACGAGCTTGGTGTTGCTCGCCGGCACGAACAGGCGGTCGGCGTTGCGCTGGAACAGCACGCGGCCCCGGTCGTCCTGCACGAGCACGCCCCAGGTGGCGCGGTCGAACGGCGGCTGGTCGAGCAGGATGGTGAGGCGGCGCTCGAGCGAGCCGCGTAGTGGGGTCGTGCGCGGCGCCGGCGTCTGGGCGGCGAGCGTAGTGGTCAGGAAGACGGCCAGGCAGCAGCTCAGGAGTCGCATGCGGTCGCCGGGGTAGAACGACAGGCTGAACCGGAAACCCGCCTCGCAGGTGTCGAAAACCTTGACAGTGGGGCGGAAGTGGCGCAACATAGGAGACTTGTGGCCTTTCGTCAATTCCGGGCGTGGCCCGCCATTGGGGCCGTCGCCCTCGTACTCCTGCCCGTCGCCGCGGCCGCCCAGGATCAAGCGCGGGTCGTGCGCGGCCTCGAGTTCGTCGGCAACCGGGCGCTCGACGACGTCACGCTGAGCGTGGCGATTGCGACCACGAACTCCAGCGTCTGGGCCAGGAGTCCGTATCTGCGGTGGATCGGGTTGGGCGAGAAGCGCTCCTTCGACGAGGTCGAGTTCCGGCGCGACGTCGTGCGGCTGGTCTTGCTCTACCGGCAGAGCGGGTACAT
Source organism: Gemmatimonadales bacterium (assembly GCA_050921735.1). GTDB lineage: Bacteria > Gemmatimonadota > Gemmatimonadetes > Gemmatimonadales > GWC2-71-9 > DATLXT01. The sequence continues at coordinate 4,156 of JBOHSV010000057.1, forward strand.
GAACGCCGTGGTCGACACCACGGTTCGGCGGACGGCGCGGGACGTGCACGCCACGTTCCGTATTCACGAGGGGGAGCCGGTGCGGGTGACCCGGTTCGAGGTTACCGGCGTCGAGGGGATCGCGGACCCCGAGCTGTTGAAGCGCGATCTTCCCCTGCGCGTGGGTGACCCGTTCAACCGGTTCCTGCTGCTCGCCTCCGCCGACACGATCGTGGCCCGCCTGCAGGACCGGGGGTACCCCTACGCCGAGGTGCTCCGGAGCTTCGACTCCGACGCGGAGGAGCTGCGCGCGGAAGTGGCACTCGAGGCGCTCCGGGGGCCGCGCATGCGGATCGGGACGGTGGAGATCCAGGGGCTGGAAGACATCGATACCTCCACCGTGCGTCGGATGTTGTCGCTCGCGCCCGGGAACCTGTATCGCCGGCGCGACCTCTTCCAGAGCCAGCGCGATCTCTACGGCATGGACGTCTTCCGCTCGGTGAACGTCGAGCTCGTGGATTCCGTCCCCCCCCGCGATCCGGCCGACACGACCGTGCGCGTGCTCGTGCGCCTGGTCGAAGGCCCGCGCCACGCCGTTCGTCTCGGCGCGGGGTACGGCAGCCTCGACTGCTTCCGGGCGCAGGGCGCCTGGTCGGCCCACGACTTCCTGGGCGGGGCGCGGACGCTCACCGTGAGTGGGCGCGTCTCGAAACTGGGCGTCGGACATCCACTGGACAGCAAATTCGGCGACGAGGTGTGCAAGCAGCTGGAAGAGGATCGCACGTCCGACACGCTGAACTACAACGTGGGCGTGACGCTCGAGCAGCCCGCGTTTCTGTCGCCGCGCCACCGCGCGAGCGTGGGCGTGTTCGCCGAGCGGCGCTCGGAGTTCAAGGCGTACACGCGCGAGGCGATCGGTGTCAATCTGGGCGTGACGTTCAACGCGCAGCGTGTCCTTCCGCTGACCCTGGGGTGGAGCTACGCGCGAACGCGTACCAGCGCCGACCCCGCGCAGTTCTGCCGGGACTTCACGGTGTGTGACCTCGAGGACCAGGAGTTTCTTCGTGCCGAGCGCCCCTTCGCCGCCGTGACGCTGACGGGCGTGCGCGACCGCACCAACTCCCCGCTCGACCCGACCCGCGGGAGCCTCCTGACGGGCACGCTGATGTACGCCTCGACCCTGGTCGGCTCCGACACCCTCTACCAGTTCAACCGGGGGGAAGTGGAGTTCGCGCGCTACTATCCGATCGGGCGGCGCTCGGTGTTCGCCTGGCGAATCCGCGGAGGCACGATCGTCCCGCAGCGGATCACGTTGGAGGGCCTGGAGACCGAAACGTTCGTTCCGCCCGATCAGCGATTCTACGCCGGCGGGCCGAACTCCGTTCGGGGCTACGGCCGGAACGAGCTGGGGCCGCTGGTCTACGTGACCCGTTCGATCGAGGTGACGGGCACCGACACCACGTTCAACGATGTGCGCGCGGCCCCCACGGGGGGCAACACGGCCCTGGTGCTGAACGCCGAGCTGCGGGTGCCGAGCCCCCTGTGGCCCCAGCGGATGCGCCTCGCCCTGTTCGTGGACGTCGGACGCGTGTGGGATCGTGGCAACGAGATCCTGTCCCTGGACTCGCTGCGGGTCACGCCCGGCCTGGGGCTGCGCGTCGCCACCCCGCTCGGCCCCGTCCGCCTCGACGTCGCGTACAACGGCTATCCCCCGACGCCCGGCAAGCTGTACCTCCAGACCGCGACGTCCCTGGTGGAGCTGCGGCCGGAACACCCGCTCGACCCCGAGCCGCCCGACGGGTTGCTGCGGCGTCTGGTCCTCCAGTTCGCCGTCGGGCAGGCGTTCTAGCGCATGGTCCGCCGCTCGCTGGCCGTGGCGCTCTGGGCGATCGTGGGGCTGCTGGCGTGCTTCCTTGGCGCCCTGGGGGCCCTGGTCGGCACCGATGCCGGCCGCCGTCTACTCACCCGCGCGGTCGAGACCAGCGTGGCCGGCGCCGTCACGGGGACCGTGCAGATCGGCGAGGTGCGCGGCACGCTGCTCACGTCGCTCATGCTGAGCGACGTCCGGTTGTTCGACGCCGACACCTCGCTCGTCGCCTGGCTGCCCCGGGTGGAGCTGAGCTACAACCCGTTCGATCTCGCCGCCGGCCGGATCGTGCTGCTCGAGCTGGGCCTCGGGCAGCCGGTGATCAATCTGGTCGAATACCCGAGCGGCCGGCTGAACATCGAGGAGCTGCTGCGTTTGGGGCTGCCCGACACCGGCACCAGCCCCAAGCGCCCCCCGCCACTCGTGGTGTTCCGCAACGTCGAGATCGTGGAGGGCGACCTCACGCTCCGGCTGCAGGATCGGGCGTCGCCGGACGACTCGGTCCACGAGATCCACGCGACGGCGGGCCCCAACCGGTGGCGCGTGCGGCGGTTCCAGCGGCTCGACGCCCAGCTCGCGACCTTCCGGCTCTCGTCGCCGCGCGAGTCCGGCATCCTGGTCGAGATCCGGGACCTGGCGGCCCAGCTGACCGATCCCGCGCTCGAGCTGCGGGCCGCGCGAGGCCGCGTGCTGGTGCTGGGCGACTCGCTGCGGGCGGACCTGGCGCGGCTCGAGCTGCCGGGGTCCCGCGTGGCGGGGCGGGGCTGGGTGCGCTGGCCCAGGGACACCCTGACCTACGACCTCGACATCCGGGCCGATTCCGCCACCCTCGCCGACTTCGCGTTCATCGACTCGCGCTTTCCCCCCGGCGCGGTCCTGAGAGGCGACCTGGCGCTGCGCTCGCGCGGTGCCCGCGTGCTCGAAGTGCGGCTCGACCCACTGGACCTCACGTACCGCGGCGGCCGCCTGGCCGGCCGCGTGACGGCCGTCAGCGCGGCCGGCGAGGGACTGGTGGCGCTGCGGCAGGCGGATCTCGTGGCGACGGAGCTCGATCTCGACCTGCCGCGCGCGTTTCTCGACACGCTCCCGTTCGCGGGCCGGCTGTCGGGGCATACCGTCGCCGACGGGCGCCTGGCGGACCTCGCCATCGGCATCGACTGGACCTTCCGCGACTCGCTGGTGGAGGGATGGCCGGTGACCCGGATCCGAGGCCGTGGCGGGGTCGATCTCGAGAGCGCCGCCGGCCTGACCTTCCGCGCCTTCGCGGTGGACTACGGCGAGGTGGATCTCGGGACCGTGCAGCGCCTGGTGCCGGCGTTCGCGCTCGAGGGCACGCTCGACGCCGCCGGCACGCTCGACGGCCCGTACCGGAACGCGCAGTTCAGCGGGACGCTGCGGCATCGGGATCCCGGTGGGCCGCCGAGCGTGGTGCGGGGCGTGGTGCGGCTCGACAGCCGCGGCGACACGCTGGGCGTGTACGCCGACGTCGCGGCGGACTCTCTGTCGTTCGACGGCCTGCGCGGCAGCTTCCCGGCGCTCCCGCTCCGGGGGCTGGCGGCGGGCACCGTCCGGCTCGCGGGGCCCATCACCGCGCTGGAAACCCACGCCGATCTCACCGCGCCCCGCGGCGGGCGCGTGCGGGGAGACGGCATACTCGAGTTGTTCCCGCCCCGCTACGGCGCCCGCGAGTTCGCGCTCCGCGTGCAGGACGTGGATCTGGCGCGCTGGGTCGAAGGCGCACCCGCGTCACGGCTCGCGTTCGTGGTCTCCGGTTCCCTGGCGGTGGACAGCGGCGTCGCCCGCGCCGGCCGGGTGACGGCCCGGCTCGAGCCGTCGCTGTTCGCCGGCACGGTGCTCGACAGCGGCGTCGCGCTGGTGCGATTCGGCGACGGCCGGCTGGAGGTCGACTCGCTGTATCTCGCGCAGGCCGGACTGATCACGACGGGTCGGGGGTCGTTGGGGCTGGAGCGGGGCGCCACGGGGCGCCTGTCCCTCGACTTCGATGCGGACACGCTGAGCTCGCTCGACTCCCTGATGGCCTGGCTCGCGGGGGCGGCCGGGCCCGGCGCAGCCACGGTGGCCCGGCCCCTGCGCGGCTCGGCCCGCGTGTCGCTCACGCTCGCGGGCCGGGTGGACTCGCTCGCGGTGGCGGCGCGCGCCCAGGTCCGGAACCTCGGGTGGCAAGGATGGCGCGTGCCCGCCGGGGACGCGCGTCTCGCGCTCACCCTGGCCTCGGAGCCGGTGTTCGATCTGGCCGCGGCGTTCGACTCGCTGGCGCACGAACGGCTGGGGTTCGGCGCGGTCGAGCTCGCCGCCGCGGGCTCGCCCGACTCCCTGCGCTGGTTCGCGCGGTCCCGCGTGGGCGACCTGGCCGCCTTTCTGGCGGGCGGGCGGCTCGCCCGGCGCGACACGACGGCCGGTGGCGAGGCGCTGGCGATCGGGCTCGACTCGCTCGCCGTGCTCCTGCCGGGGGGCGTGTGGTTCCTGGAGCAGCCTGCCGAGATCGTGGTGTCGGACTCGGCCACCCGGCTGAGCCGGTTCCGGCTGGCCGCCGCGGCGGGTCCCGGCCGCCTGGCGGTGGAGGGCGACTTGCCGACGCGCGGCCGGGCGAACGCCAACGTCCAGCTCGAGAACTTCCCGCTGACCGGGCTGTACGCCCTGCTGCAACGCGACACGAGCGGCGTGGGCGGGTACGTGACCGCCACGGTGGGCGTGACCGGGACCCGCGCCGCGCCCGTGTACCGCGGCGCGTTCGCGCTCAACGAGGGGTCGTTCGGCCAGTTCCGCACGCCGTTCGTGGACGGGACGGTGGAGTACGTGGGCCGGCGGCTCAACGCCACCCTCAACCTGTGGCGCAGCGGCCAGCCGATTCTGGCGGTCACCGCCCACCTGCCGCTCGATCTGGCCCTCCAGTCCGTGCCCCGGCGCCAGCTGCCGGATACGCTGTCGGTGCGGGCGCGGGCGGACAGCGTGGACTTGAGCCTGCTCGAGGCGGTCACGCCGCTGGTGCGGCAGGTCCGCGGCGGGTTCTCGGCCGATCTGGGGATCCGCGGGACGTGGGATGCCCCACGCCTCTCGGGGGGTCTTCAGATCGGCGGCGCCGGAGCTTTCATCCCGGCTCTCAACGTGCGCTACGAGAACATCAACGGGCGGTTCACGCTGGTGGGAGACAGCATCCGCGTCGATACGCTCACGCTGCGGGGGGGTCAGGGAACCGCCGAGGTGAGCGGCGTTGTGCGGCTCGAGCAACTGACCCACCCGCGGCTCGGCCTCCGGATCGAGGCCCGCGACTTCCGGGCCCTCGACCTGCGGGGCTTTCTGAGCATGACCACGAGCGCGCGCCTGACGCTCGAGGGACCGGTGCTGGGCGCCACCCTGGCCGGCCGGGGCACGGTGACCTCCGGGGTCTGGCACTTCGCCGACCTCGTGCGGAAACGGGTCGTGGACCTGGAGGCGCCGTGGGCGGTGACGTTGATCGACACCACCCTGGGCGCCACGATCCGGCGTCAGCGGCTGGGGCCCGAGTTCCAGAGCCTGTTCCTCGACAGCCTGCGGATCCGCGACCTCGCTCTCGCGATGGGGAGCGACGTGTGGCTGCGGTCCAACGAGGCGAACATCCAGCTGACGGGCACGGTTCGGGTCAACAAGACAGGGAGCGAGTACCGCCTGACCGGCACCCTACAGGCACCACGCGGCGTGTACCGGCTGACCGTGGGTCCGGTGACGCGCGACTTCACCGTGGAGCAGGGAACGGTGCGCTATTTCGGAACGCCCGACCTCAACGCCGAGCTCGACATCGAGGCGCGGCACGACGTGCATCCGCTCGATCCCCTGCCCGAATCCGCAACCGCAGAGGACCTCACGGTGATCGCGCGCATCCGCGGGACCCTGCTGGTGCCGCAGCTCACGCTCGAGGCGGAGGGGCGCGACCTGGCACAGACTGACGTGATCTCCTACCTGATGTTCGGCGTGCCGTCGGACGACCTCGGGCGGTCAGGGTCGGACCGGGCGTTGGTCCGCAGCGCGCTGGCCAGTGTGTCCGGGGAGTTCGAGCGGGCGCTCGTGTCAGATCTGGGGGTCCCGCTGGATTACGTCGAGATCCGGCCGCAGGCGCGCGTCGGCGATCCGCAGTCGACGGTGGCCGGGGCGCGCGTGGCGGCGGGGTGGCAAATCGGCGACAAGACCTTCCTGGTGCTGAAGGCCGCCTACTGTGGCGGCCAGGCGGTCAGCTTCGAGAACAATCTCGGAGCGAGTCTCCAGTTTCGGCTCAGTCCCGAATGGCGTGCCGAGGCGTCGTTCGAGCCCCTCGTGACGTGCACGATCGCGACCCAGCTGTTGCAACCACGCCAGCTCGGTCTCGACCTGATGTGGGAGCGACGCTACTGATGACACGGGCGTTGCTCATCACCAATCCCGTGGCGGCCCGCGCCGAGGCGCGAGCCGTCCGCGCGGTGCTCGACACGCTGCGCGCGGGCGGGTGGACCGTGGACGTGCTCGCCACCGTGCGCCCGGGCGACGCGCGTCGCTTCGCGGAGGGGGCCCGCGAACAGGCGTGCGACGTCGTCGTGTGCTACGGCGGCGACGGCACCGCGATGCAGATCGCCGCG
>JBOHSV010000058.1:0-2317 GCA_050921735.1 Gemmatimonadales bacterium
GCGCGTACCTCCACCGCGACGGCGTGCACCGCCGGCTGCGGGCACGCCGCGGCGCCCGCCTGGCGGCGATCACGTCGGGCGGCGCCATCCCCGACACGGGCGACTACCGCGTGATCCTCGAGCCCACCGAGACCTTCGTGGGCACGCTGAACGAGGACTTCGCCATCGAGAGCACGCCCGGCGACATCTTCCAGCTGGGCAACACGTCGTACCTCATCACCAAGATCGAATCGGGGCAGGTGCGCGTCGCCGACGCCAGGGGCCAGCCGCCCACCATCCCCTTCTGGCTGGGCGAGGCCCCGGCGCGGACGCACGAGCTGTCGGAGGAAGTCTCCCGCCTGCGGCGGGAGTTGGAGCCGCGGCTGGGCGGCGTGGCGGACGCCATCCGCTGGCTCGCCGGCGTCACCGGGCTCGCCGAGCCCGCCGCGCGGCAGCTCGTCGAATACCTCGATGCCGCGAAGCGAGCCCTCGGCGCGCTCCCCACGCAGGAATGCCTGATCCTGGAGCGCTTCTTCGACGAGGCGGGCGGCATGCAGCTCGTGCTGCACGCGCCGTTCGGCAGCCGCGTCAATCGCGCCTGGGGCCTGGCCCTGCGCAAGCGGTTCTGCCGGAGCTTCAACTTCGAGCTTCAGGCAGCCGCCACCGAGGACGCCATCGTCATCTCGCTCGGCCCGCAGCACAGCTTCCCGCTGGACGACGTGTTCCAGTACCTCAATCCCGAGACGGTGCGGCACATCCTGATCCAGGCGATGCTGGACGCGCCGATGTTCCCCACGCGCTGGCGCTGGAACGCCACCCGGGCCCTCGCCGTCCTGCGGGCGCGCGGCGGCCGCAAGATCCCCACGCCGCTCCAGCGCATGGAAGCCGAGGACCTCGTCGCCGCCGTGTTCCCGGACCAGCTGGCCTGCCCGGAGAACCTGGTGGGCGACCGCGAGATCCCCGACCACCCCCTGGTGACGCAAACCGTCGAGGATTGCCTGGTCGAGGCGATGGATATCGCCGGCCTCACCCGCGTGCTCGAGAACATGCGGGCCGGGAAGATCCGCCTCCTGGCGCGCGACACGACCGAGCCGTCGCCGCTGTCGCACGAGGTGCTCAACGCCCGGCCGTACGCGTTCCTGGACGACGCGCCGCTCGAGGAGCGCCGCACCCAGGCCGTGCTTACCCGGCGCGGACTCGACGTCCGGACCGCCGACGAGCTGGGCGCGCTCGACCGGACCGCGATCGAGCGGGTGCGCGAGGAAGCGGGGCCGGAGGCGCGGGACGCGGACGAGCTGCACGATGCGCTGCTCGTAGCGGGGGTCCTGCCGGAACGGGAAACGGGAAACGGACAACGCGCAACGTGGCGCCCGCTGTTTGACGAGCTTGTCGCCGCCAACCGCGCGACCGTGCTGAGCGGGCCCGTACCATTATGGGTTGCGGCCGAGCGGTTGCCGATGGTCCAGGCGGCATACCCGGACGCGCCGTGGGAGCCCGCCATCACGCCCCCCGAAGCCGAGCGCAGCCGGACGTGGACCCGCGAGGACGCGATCCGGGAGCTGGTGCGGGGGCGCCTCGAGATCGTGGGTCCCACCACGGGCGCGGCCCTCGCCGCCGCCCTCGGCCTCGACGCCGGCGACGTGGATTTCGCGCTCGGCGGGCTGGAGCACGAGGGCTTCGTGCTGCGCGGCCGGTTCACCCCGGAGCTGGGCGAGATCGAATGGTGCGAGCGGCGCCTGCTGGCGCGCATCCACCGGTACACGCTCGACCGGCTGCGCAAGGAAATCGAGCCGGTGTCGCCGGCGGACTTCATGCGCTTCCTGTTCCGCTGGCAGCGGCTCACCGCCGAGACGCGCGCCACGGGCCCCGACGGGCTGTCGGCCGTGCTCGATCTCCTGGACGGCTACGAGCTGCCGGCCGGCGCGTGGGAATCGGAGATCCTCCCCGCCCGGGTGGCGGAGTACGACCCGCTGTGGCTCGACGGGCTGTGCCTCTCGGGGGAGGTCGCATGGGGCCGGCTCAGTCCAGTGCGGAATGCGGAAGTCGGAATGCGGAATCGCCGGTCCGGCCCCATTCGCACCACGCCGATCGCGCTCTTCCAGCGGGAGCGGGGAGCGGCGTGGCGGTCGCTCGCGACGCCGCCCGATCCGGCGACCCTGCCGCTGAGCCACTCGGCCCGGGCGGTGCTCGACGCGCTCGACCGGCGCGGCGCGTCGTTCTTCGGCGACCTCGTGAACGCCACCGGCCTGCTGCGCACGGTGGTCGAGCAGGCGCTGGGCGAGCTGGTCGCCTGGGGGCTCGTGACGGCCGACAGCTTCGCGGGGCTGCGGGCCCTGCT
>JBOHSV010000059.1:0-2951 GCA_050921735.1 Gemmatimonadales bacterium
GGCCGTGACCACGATGCCGTTGAACGGGGCGGCGTCGGGCCAGCCGGCGGCGCCGTCGCCCAGCCGCGTGTGGATGCCGGCGAGTCCCAGGCGCCGGAAGCGCGCCTCGGCCTCGACCAGCAGGTCGGGGAGGCGCTCGATCGTGTAGACCGCGCCGGCGAGGCGGGCCAGCACCGCGGTCTGATAGCCCGAGCCGGTGCCGATCTCGAGCACGCGGTCGCGGCGCCGGATGGCGAGGCGCTCCGTCATGAACGCCACGATGTACGGCTGGGAGATCGTCTGCCCGTTGCCGATGGGAAGGGGGGTGTCCTCGTAGGCGTCGACCGCCAGGTGCGGCGGCAGAAACCATTCGCGGGGCACCCACGCCATGGCGGCGAGGACGCGCCGGTCCCAGACGCCGCGGGCCGCGATCTGCCGGGCCACCATGCGGCGGCGGAGCGCGCGGGTCTCCGGGGCGGGGTGAGCGGGACCGCGCCGCTGCGCTTGCCGAGCCATCGCCTCAACTATAGCTTGGCACCCCATCCCGCGCTTGCGAGGCCCTGTTGCCCGAACCCCTGCGCCCGAGGATCCTCCTCGTCGGCAGCCCCGCCGCTCGACCCGAAGGGTTGGAGCGGCTTTTAGTGCGGGGCGGGTTCCAGGTGCGGGAGGCCGATCCGGCGGCCGGCGCGGGCGGCGAGACGCCGCCCGACCTGGTGGTCTTCTCCACCGCGAGCCGGTCGCGCCTGGGTGACGAGGTGCGGGAGCTGGCGACCGGTCCGTCGTTCAGGGGCGCGGCGGTGTTCGTGATCGTGGGCGACGGCGGACCGGAAGCGGTGACCGAGGCGCTGGTGGCGGGGGCGCGGGACGCGATGCACGCGCCGGTGGATCTCGGCGAGCTCCGCGCCCGGATCGACGCGCTGGTCCGCCTGCGGACGGAGCTGGAAGAAGCGCGCGACGCGCTGCGCACCCGCGACCTCTTGTTCGACATTTTCCAGGACGTCTCGTCCGCGTTGCGGGCCGAGGAGATCTTCCAGACCCTGGTGCGCCGCGTGGGCCAGGCGTTCAGCCTCTCGCATTGCTCGTTCGTGCTGACGTCGCCCGGGGAGGAGCAGGGGCGGGTCGTGGCGGTGTACGAGAACCCCTCGATTCGCGATCTCCGGGTGGAGCTCGAGCGGTATCCGGAGATCCTGGAGGCGATCCGCACGGAGCACCCGGTGGTCATCCAGGATGTGCACGAGCACCCGCTGTTTGAGTCCATCCGCCGGCGCTGGGGGTCCCAGCAGATCGAGGTGAACGTGCAGGCGGCGGTCGCGCTCCCCGTGTTCGTGCAGGGTCGCGCGGCGGGCGTGTTCTTCCTGCGCACGGAGCGGGGCGACCCGCAGCTGCGCCCGCAGGATGTCTCGTTCGCCAACACCATCGCGCAGGCGGCCGCCCGCGTGCTCGAGAACGAGGAGCGCCGGTCCGCCATCTACCGCCGGCAAATCAGCGCCGGCGCCACGGACGCGCTGACCGGCTGCGCCAGTCTCGACGCGCTCGACCGCCGGGTGCGCGACGAGTTCGAGCGCGCGCGCCGCTACTCGCTGCATTTCTCCCTGGTGGTGCTGGACATCGACCGGCTGCGCGACGTGAACGAGCGACTGGGGCAGGAGACCGGCGACCGCGTGCTGGCCGAGCTCGGGACGCTGCTGCACCGCGAGATCCGCGCCCCGGACTTCGTCTCGCGCTACGGCGGTGACGAGTTTGCCCTGCTGCTGCCGGAGACCGATGCGCGCGGGGCCAAGCTCTTCGTGGAGCGCCTGCGCCAGATCCTGGCCCGGCATACGTTCGCGGGCCTGGGTCCGGGGCACGAGCCACAGCTGTCCGCCGGCGTCGTCGCATACCCGCACACCGAAGCCCTGCGCCCCGAGGACCTGTTCACGCTGGCCGAGAGCGCGCTCGCGAAGGGGAAGTCGGAAGCGGCGGACCGGATCGGGGTGGCGGGAGAGGCGTAGTCCTCACCGCCTGTCCCCCTCTCAGGTCCTCACCCCCTGTCCCCCTCTGAGGACTATCACCGCCGCTTCAGCCAGTTCAACGGATCGAGCGCGATGCCGCCCTGGCCGCGAATCTCGAAGTGCAGGTGCGGCCCTTGGTCGCTGGCGGCGCCGCCCACGTGTCCGACCGTCTGGCCGCGGAACACGCGATCGCCGACGCTGACCGTCGCGTCGTTGAGGTAGGAATAGAAGGTGTAGTACCCGCCCCCGTGATCCACCAGCACCGATGTGAGGTACGTGCCGAGCGGGCCGGCCAGGCTCACGATCCCCGGCGCCACCGCCCGCACGGGCGTCCCGGTCGGGGCCGCGATCCCGACGCCGTGCCACGGAATGCGCGTGTTGTTCGGCCCCACGCTCGTGCCGAACTCGTAGATCACGCGCCCGACGACGGGCCACTCGAGGGTCCCGAGATCGGCGGTGGTGATCGCGCCCGTGCCGGCCGCCAGGCCCCGCGCCTCGGCCTCGCGCCGGGCGCGCTCGAGGGCTTCGATCCGGTCGTTCAGGGCGCGCTCGTCCCGCTCGAGCTGGGTGAGCCGCTGGCGGGCCTCGCGCTCGTTGCGCCGCATCTCGCGCAGGTTCGCCTGACGCTCCCGCTCCAGTCGCGCGAACCGGGACAGCTCCTCGGCCCGCTCGGCGCGCCGGCGCTCGAGCGCCTGCCGCGCCTCCACCACCAGCCGCCGCTCCCGGGCCACGCGGTTGCGGAGCTTGAACATGTCGTTGGCCAGCAGCCGGTCCTGCCGGCTCACGAGGTACAGGTATTTGTAGCGCGACAGCAGGTCGCCGAAACTCTCGGCGCGGAGCAACACCTGGTAGGAATACAGGGGGCCGCGCTTGTAGATGTCGACGATGCGCCGCTCGGCCACCGCCTTCTTCTCCTGCAGCGCGTCTTCGGCCAGGATCAGATCCACGGTGATCTGGTCGATCTGCCCGGTGAGGCCGGCG
>JBOHSV010000060.1:0-2281 GCA_050921735.1 Gemmatimonadales bacterium
CGGGGAGGACGATGCGCCGCCCCGCGCTGCCCCCGCCGGCGCGCCGGGCGCGCTCGAGCAGGCGGCGGCGGAAGGTCACCGCGCGAACTTCTGCTGCAGCGCGCGCGCGACGGCCGGGTGCACCAGCTGGGACACGTCGCCGCCGAAGCGCGCCACTTCCCGCACCAGGCTCGAGCTGAGGTACGTGAGGTCGAACGCCGGCACCAGGAACACGGTCTCGATGTCGGGATCGAGCCGGCGGTTCATCAGCGCCATCTGAAACTCGTATTCGAAGTCGGACATGGCCCGCAGGCCGCGCACGATCAGCGACGCGCCCACGCGCCGGGCGAAGTCCACCAGCAAGCCGTCGAACGTCTGGATCGTCACCGCGGCGTGCGACACCGCCTCCCGCAGCAGGGCCACGCGCTCGTCCGGGGTGAACAGCGGCTGCTTGGCCACGTTCACCGCCACGGCCACGACCACCTGGTCGGCGAAGGCCAGCGAGCGGACGATGAGATCCTCGTGCCCCCGGGTCACGGGATCGAACGACCCCGGGTACACCGCCAGGCGCTTCACGGCGCGTAGATGAAGGTGACCGCCGTGTCGCCGTAGCGGCGGGTATCGTCGCCGGGCATGGGACGGTCGGCGGGGTGCTCGATCGAGAAGGTCCGGGCGAACGGCGTGACGCGGAACATGGCCACGAGGCGCGCCGCGGCGTCGCCCGTGTACGGCGGGTCGGCGAACGCGACGTCGTACTGTCCGGGCTGGAGCCGTTCGGCGAACTTCAGGGCGTCCACGCGGTGGATGGCGGTGCGCGCGTCCACCTTGAGCGCCCGGACGTTGGCCTTGAGCGCGGCGAGCGCGGCGCGCCGGATCTCGACGAAGTCCACCGCCGTCGCCCCGCGCGACAGCGCCTCGAAGCCCAGCGCCCCCGAGCCCGCGAACAGGTCCAGCACGCGCGCCCCGCGGATCGAGCGCAGGAGGATGCTGAACCACGCCTCGCGCACCCGGTTGGCCGTGGGCCGGGTCTGGTCGCCGACCGGCGTCTTGAGCCGGCGCCCCTTGTAGTCGCCGGCGATGATCTGGATCAATCCGCCCCCTTCAGGCCGCGCTCGGGCTGATCGCCGCCACCCGCGCCTGGAGCGTCACCCGTCCGCGCCACTCGTCCCGCTCCAGCCGGAACGCCACGTCCACCGGCTGCTCGAGCCAGGTGGGCGGCACCAGGTCGGCCCAGCGGAAGCCGATGGCCGGCAGCACCGCCGAGCCGTCGTCCAGCAGGAAGCGCAGGTGATGCTCGCCCACGCGCCGCGCCTCCAGGGCCCGCGCGTTCCGGACCCCGAACACGGGGGCCGGGTTCCCCGGCCCGCACGGCTCGAGGTGCCGCATCAGCCGCTCCAGGTCCGCCGACACCAGCGCGAGCGGCAGCTCCAGGTCCACCCGCTGGGCGGGGACCAGGTGCTCGGGGGCCACAAGGTCGCGACAGGCGGCGAGAAACGCAACTCGGAATTCGTCGAACCGCTCGCGGCGCACGGTGAGGCCGGCGGCCATGCGGTGGCCGCCGTATTTCTCCAGCAGGTGGCCCGTGCGGTGCAGCGCGCCGTGCAGGTCCAGCTCCGGGATGCTGCGCCCCGAGCCCCGCCCCACGTCGCCGTCCCAGGCCACGAGGAACGTGGGCCGCCCGTAGCGCTCCACCAGGCGCGAGGCCACGATGCCGATCACGCCGGGGTGCCATCCCTCGGCCGCGAGCACCAGCGCGTGGTCGTCGGGCCCCAGGGTCCGGTCGGCGAGCGCGAGGGCCTCGTCGAGGATGCGCTGGTCCAGGGCCTGGCGCCGCGCGTTCAAGGTCTCGAGCTCCCGCGCGAGGCGCGCGGCCAGGGCGGCGTCGTCGGTAAGCAGCAGCCGCAGGCCGTCTTTCGCGTCGGCGATGCGGCCGGCGGCGTTGAGCCGCGGCGCCAGGATGAACCCCACGTGCCCCGCGCGCAGCGGCTTCCCGGCCAGCCCCGCCGCCTCGACCAGGGCGCGCAGGCCGGTCCAGCGCGAGTCCGCGAGCATCTTGAGGCCGTGCCGCACCAGGATGCGGTTCTCGCCGGTGAGCGGCACGACGTCGGCCACCGTGGCCAGCGCCACGTAGTCGAGGAAGTGGAGCGGCAGGTTGTCCGAGGCGCCGAGCGCGCGCGTCGCGGCCTGGGCGAGCTTGAACGCGACGCCGGTGCCGCACAGGTCTTTGTCCGCGGACGGGCAGTCGGGCCGCCGCGGGTCGAGCACCGCCGTGGCGGGGGGGAGGACGTCGCCGGGGAGGTGG
>JBOHSV010000061.1:0-1619 GCA_050921735.1 Gemmatimonadales bacterium
GGCGGTCCCGACGGCGGCGACGGCGGGCACGGCGGCAGCGTGTACGTCCGCGGCGACCCGAACCTCGCCACGCTGCTCGATTACCGGTACCGCACCACCTGGAAGGCGGAGCGCGGCCATCACGGCAAGGGGAAGAACATGACGGGGGCGAGCGGCGCCGACCTCTACTTGCCGGTCCCCCTGGGCACGGTCGTGCGCGACGCCGCTAGTGGTACGGTGTTGGGGGAGGTGACCGAGCCGGGCCAGACGCTGCTCGCGGCCCGCGGCGGGAAGGGGGGAAGGGGCAACGCGCGCTTCGCGACGTCCACCCACCGCTCGCCGCGCGAGTGGGAGCCCGGCGAGTACGGCGAGGAGCGGCGGCTGGAGCTGGTGCTCAAGCTCATCGCCGACGTGGGCCTGCTGGGCGAGCCCAACGCCGGCAAGAGCACCCTGCTCTCGGTGGTCTCGGCGGCGCGCCCCAAGATCGCCGACTATCCGTTCACCACGCTCGAGCCGCACCTGGGCGTAGCCGGGCTCCCGGGCGGCCGCTCGCTGGTGCTGGCCGACATCCCCGGGATCATCGAGGGCGCGCACGCCGGCAAGGGCCTGGGCCTCAGGTTCCTCCAGCACGTGGAGCGCACGCGCGTGATCGCGGTCCTGATCCCCGCCGACGGTCCCGATCCGCAGAAGACCTACGACCTCTTGCGGCGCGAGGCGGAGTCGTTCTCCCCCGCACTGGCGACCAAATCCCACGTCGTGGTGGTCACGAAGATGGATCTGACCGCTCCCCGCTCCCCGCTCCCCACGATCCGGACGGCGGACGGCGCACCGGTGATCGGCATCTCCGCCGTCACCGGACAGGGGATCCCGGAGCTGTTGGAGGCGTTGTGGCGCACTCTCAAGACCCCGACCGCCACCGTCTAGCCGCGGCGCGCGCCGACCTCGAGCGGCTGGGCGCGCGCGCGCTGCTCCCCGACGACCCCGACTTCCCCCCGCTGCTGCGGGAGATCCCCCAGGCGCCGCGCTATCTCTTCGCGTGGGGCGACGTGTCCCTGCTGCGCCGCCCCGTGGTGGCCATCGTGGGCAGCCGGGACCACACGCCGTACGGCGCGGAGGCGGCCCGCATGCTCGCGGCGGGTGTGGCGCGGGCCGGCGCGGTGGTCGCGAGCGGGATGGCCCGGGGCATCGACGCGATCGCGCACACCGCGGCGCTCGACGCGGGCGGCGCCAGCATCGGCGTCCTGGGGTGCGGCTTCGGCATCGCGTATCCCGCCGTGAACGCGCCGCTGTACGCGCGCATGGTGGAGCGGGGCTGCCTCGTGACCGAGCTGGTGCCGGGGGAGCGGCCGCACCAGGGCGCGTTTCCGCGCCGCAACCGGCTGATCGCGGGGCTCGGGATGGTGACCGTGGTGGTCGAGGCGCGCCCGCAGTCCGGGGCCCTGAAGACCGCGGACTGCGCCCTGGAGCAGGGGCGCCAGGTGATGGCGGTGCCCGGTCCGATCACGAGCGAGACGTCGCTCGGCTGCAACCGGTTCATCCAGCAGGGGTCGAAGCCGGTGCTCTGCGCCGGGGACATTCTCGAGGAGCTGGGGCTTGCGCCGGCCGCGGAGGGCGCCGCCGGCCGCGAGCCGCCCGCCGAC
>JBOHSV010000062.1:0-4126 GCA_050921735.1 Gemmatimonadales bacterium
CGTCAGCCTTGCGGCCATTGCGCAATATTCCCCACTGCTGCCTCCCGTAGGAGTCTGGGCCGTGTCTCAGTCCCAATGTGGCTGGCCATCCTCTCAGACCAGCTACCCGTCGTCGCCTTGGTGGGCCGTTACCCCGCCAACGAGCTGATAGGTCGCGAGACCCTCCACCGGCGCAACCTTGCGGCTGCTTTCCTCATCCGGGGATGTCCCCAGATGAACGTATGCGGTATTACCCGGCCGTTAGGCCGGCTATCCCCCACCGCTGGGCAGGTTCCTCACGCGTTACGCACCCGTCTGCCACTGAACCTGGAGTTGCCCCCAGGT
Source organism: Gemmatimonadales bacterium (assembly GCA_050921735.1). Lineage (GTDB taxonomy): Bacteria > Gemmatimonadota > Gemmatimonadetes > Gemmatimonadales > GWC2-71-9 > DATLXT01. The sequence goes on from JBOHSV010000062.1 coordinate 325, forward strand.
CCCGTACGACTTGCATGTGTTAGGCACGCCGCCAGCGTTCGTCCTGAGCCAGGATCAAACTCTCCAATGAATGAGAATTCGATGTAGCTCTCAACGAACGACGGAAATCGTCTTCGGTCGTCCGAATCACGTCAGAGTTGAAACCCCTCACGGCGCGCGTCTGACCGCGCACCGCTCCAAATGGGGCCGCACTCCTCACACACGATCGTCAGTTCTCAAAGAGCGGCCGCGCGTCCAATCCTCGCGGCGAGCCGTAAAGCTTAACCAGCCCCCCGAACGGGGGTCAAGGGGGGGCCAGACTTGAACATAGCCACCCCCACCGACCCCGGGGGGGACCTAAGCGCGCCCGGGAGGATTCGAACCTCCGACCGGCGGATTAGAAATCCGCTGCTCTGGTCCAACTGAGCTACGGGCGCAACCGGCTAGACGCACAGACGTCGAGACGTCTAGGACAACCCAATCGGGGCGCCGGGATTTGAACCCGGGACCTCCTGGTCCCAAACCAGGCGCGCTACCGGACTGCGCTACGCCCCGTTGCCCGTTGCCCGAAACTACACCTACGCCACCCGCCGCACCAACACCTCGATCAGCGCCCGGAACGCCCGCCCGCGGTGCGACACGCGGTGCTTGGCGGCGGGCGGCGCCTCGCCGAAGCTCATCTGCAGGTCGGTCGAGAAGAACAGCGGGTCGTACCCGAAGCCGCCCGTGCCCCGCGGCTCGAGCAGGACGTACCCTTCGCACGTCGCCTCCACCAGCTCCGGCACCGCCGTGGGCGTGTGGAGGTACGCCACGACGCAGCGGTAGCGCGCCGTGCGGTCGGCCTCGGGCACACCGGCCAGCTTGTCGAGCAGCAGGGCGTTGTTGGCGGCGTCGTCCGCGGCCGAGCCCGCGAAACGCGCGGAATGCGGCCCCGGCGCGCCGCCCAGGGCGTCCACCTCGAGTCCCGAGTCGTCGGCGCAGGCGGGCAGCCCGCTGCGCTCGCCGAAGTAGCGCGCCTTGGCCACCGCGTTCGCCCCATAGGTACTCGCCTGCTCCAGGTCCACCTCTTCCGGTAGCCGCGGCAGCAGCAGGTCCGCCGGAAAGACCAGCGCGAACGGGAGGCCGCTGAACAGCTCGCGGATCTCACGGGTCTTGCCGGCGCTGCGGGTGGCGGCGAGTAACTTCATTGCGGAATGCGGAGCGCGGAATGCGGAATGAAAGAACTGATCACCGGGATTCCCGCAGGCGCCGGATCAGATCGGTTGTCGACCTCCCAGGAACCAGGGGGATGCGCAGCACGCGCCCGCCCCACCCCCGGACCTCCGCCGCGCCCACGATCCGGTCCTCGGCGTAGTCGGCGCCCTTGACGAGGACGTCGGGCCGGAGACGGCGAATCACCGCCAGCGGGGTCTCGTCGTCGAACAGCACGACGCAATCCACGCAGGCGAGCGCCGCCACCAGTCGCGCGCGCTCCGCCGCCGGGACGAGCGGCCGGTCCGGGCCCTTGCCCAGGCGGCGCACCGAGGCGTCGCTGTTGATGCCCACGATCAGCGCGTCGCCCGCGGCGCGGGCCGCTTCGAGCAGGGTCACGTGCCCCGCATGCAGGACATCGAAGACGCCGTTGGTGAAGACCACGGTGCCGCGCCGGCCGGCGCGCCAGCGGGCGGCCCGGTCGAGGGGCCGGATGCGTCCGGCGGTGGTGACACGCCGCGCCCTAGAGCGGCTGGGTGGCTTTGGGCGTGAAATGGAAGGTGTGCTGGAACAGGAGGAGGTCCACGCCCTGGCTGTAGCTCGCCTCGATCCGGATCTGGCGGGGCGACGCGGTGCGCTGGATGACGACGCGCTGCGCCTCCTCGGGCAGGCCGAGGTCCACGGCCTTGGCCTGGAGGCGGCGCCGGATGGTGTCGTTGTCGATCGCGGCGGCCAGGCGCGCCTGCGTTTTCATCTCGTCCACGTACTGGTAATAGCGGAACCACACTTCCCCGATATTGACGCCGTAGTACAGCGCGACGATGAAGATGAGGAGGGAGACCAGGCACCCCGTCGTGCTCGCGCCGCGCCGCCCGCGCCCCCGACCCGTCACCACTGCGATTGCGCTCCGTCCACGATGTCGGTGACGAGCTTCTGGAGGGCGAGGCGGCGCCCCTCGGTCTCGCGCGGCGGCTCGTAGGTCCCGATCACGGTGAGGCCGCGGCGCGCCCAGAGCGTCTTGCCTTCCTTCTGATCGACGATCTCGACGTCCACGGTGAGCTGGACTTCGCGCTGCGTGACCTCGGCGCGGCCCTCGCCGGGCCGCAGGGCGCGCGTCACGTCGGGATCGTACCGCACGACGCGCCCGCGCACCACCGCGTCGGCCGTCGCCTCGCCCGCGAGCCGCAGGCCCAGCCGGTCTTCCAGCGCCTCGCGCACGGCGTCGTTCACCTCCTGCGTGAGCGACGGCTCGGGCGTCAGATTGTCGAAGGGGAGAATGGCGACGGTCTTGATGTGCGGCGCGAAGCCGCCGCCGGCGAACCCATACAGACATCCGCAGAGCGCGAGGGGGACCGCGCTAGCGGCGACTGCGCCACAGCGCCGGCGGAACGACCGCCCCGGTGTCGACCCCCACGACCGTGATCTCAAACCGTGCCGGCGCCTCCGGGAAATCGATTCGGGCTTCGTCGGGTACGCGCGCCCCGGCGAAGATCGTGCGGCTGCGGGCCACGACCGTTTCGCCGCGCCGCCATTCGGCCTCGAGTCGCGGCGCCGGCCGTGCGCCCTCGCTGAGCACGTAGTCGAGCGTATCCGGCCCGTCCACGAAGCGCCAGACGCGGCGCCGCTCCTCGGGTGGCGGCGCCACCGCGGCCCACACGGTGGCGGACAGCGGCGGGCGCACCGTCCCGAGTGCGGCCCACAGCATGCGCACCGCGGGCACCAGCGTGCGGAAGCTGCCGCTCGGTTCGGCCCACGCGACGGAGTCGCCGATCACGACCGCCGCGCCCGCGCCCAGCCCCAGCGGACCCGCGTAATCGAGCCGCAGCGAGTCGGGCGGCGCAATCCGCGCCGTGCCGCGGCCGGCCCAGCGTACCTGCTCGTCCTGGTAGCGCCACCGGAAGCGGATCGCCACCGGCCGGTCGGGCATGGTGCGCCGGGCCCACGCCGTCGCGCTGTCGGCCGGCATCGGCACGAGCCGGGCCGGCAGCAACGGCTCGAGCCGCGGGCGGCAGGCCGCCAGCGCTCCGGCGGCACTGTATAGCGCGAGCCGCCGGCGACTCAATAGTTGAAGCCGAAGAAGAAGTCCACGAACCGCGCGCCGCGGGCGCCGCGCGGCAGCCCGTACGCCGCCGGCGATCCGCCGTGGATCCGGTACCCGGCGTCCAGCCGCAGCACCAGGGGCGGCCCGACCGGCATGCGCAGCCCCAGCCCCGCGCTGCCCAGCACGCCGCGCTCGGCGGACTCCGCAGTCCACGCGCGCCCCGCGTCCAGGAACAGCGCCGCCTGCATCCCGGGGAACCGCAGGGCGCCGAACGGGAAGCCGACGGAGACGTACTCGGTGATCGGGAAGCGCCACTCGGCGTTCACCATCCACGCGCTCGTGCCCGCCACGTAGCCGAACGGGGGATACCCGCGCAGCCCCCACGAGCCGCCGATGTTGATGCGGCGCGGCCGCTCGCCGCCCGCGTGATAGCCCACCAGGCGGACGGCGACCGCGCTGCGCAGCGACGTGCGGAAGTACTTGCGCACGTCGGCCGATACGACGTACGCGTCGAACCGGCCGTGACTCAGGTCGTTCACCAGCCCGCCGGTCAGGTTGTAGCGCTCGCCGTCGATCGGCCCCGTGGCGAGC
>JBOHSV010000063.1:0-22200 GCA_050921735.1 Gemmatimonadales bacterium
CCACGAGACAGCTCACATGTTCGACAAGATCACGGTCGTAGGGGCGGGGAACGTCGGGGCGACCACGGCGCAACGGATCGCCGAGAAGCACCTCGCCCGCACGGTCGTCATGGTCGACGTCGTCGAAGGCCTGCCGCAGGGCAAGGCACTCGACCAGTGGCAGTCCGGGCCCATCGAGGGCTTCGACACCCGCGTGGTGGGCGCCAACGACTACGCGCCCGCCGCCGGCAGCGACCTGGTCGTCGTCACCGCGGGGATCGCCCGCAAGCCGGGGATGAGCCGGGACGACCTCGTCAAGACCAACACGGGGATCGTCAAAGCGGTGGCCGTGGAGGTGAGACGATCGAGCCCCAACGCAATCGTCATCGTCGTCTCCAACCCGCTCGACGTGATGTGCTGGGTCACGAAGGAGGTCACCGGCTTCCCCCGGCAGCGCGTGCTCGGCATGGCGGGCGTGCTCGACACGGCCCGCTACCGCACCTTCCTGGCCGAGGCCCTCCAGGACTCGGTCGCCGACATTCAGGCGATGGTGCTCGGCGGGCACGGCGACACCATGGTGCCGCTCGTCTCGTACACGACCGTCTCCGGGATCCCCGTCACCCAGCTGCTCGACAAGGCCCGGCTCGACGCGATCGTCCAGCGCACGCGCGACGGCGGCGCCGAGATCGTGAAGCACCTCAAGACCGGCTCCGCCTACTACGCACCGTCCGCCGCCGTCGCGCAGATGGTCGAGGCCATCGTCCTCGATCGCCAGCGCGTGCTGCCGTGCGCGGCGTGGCTGGAAGGCGAGTACGGGCTGGAGGGGCTTTACGTAGGCGTGCCGTGCAAACTCGGGGCCAAGGGGCTGGAACAGATCATCGAGGTCGAGCTGACGGCCGGCGAGCGGGAGGCGCTGAAGAAGTCCGCCGAGGCCGTCAAGGAAACGATGCGGGTCGTGCGCCTGTAGGGGGAGCAAACGGCTTCCCGCCGGCGTTACTATTCCGGGCGCTTTCCGGGAGGGGACGTGTTACTGACGCTCTGCAAATCCAAGCTCCACCGAGCCACGGTGACCGAGGCGGAGCTGCATTACGAACGATCGACGCGGCGCTGCTCGACGCCGCGGGCATCCTCCCGTTCGAGCGGGTGCAGGTCGTGGATATCGCCAACGGGGCGCGCTTCGACACGTACGCCATCGGGGGCGCCCGCGGGTCGGGCACGGTCTGCGTGAACGGCGCCGCGGCCCGGCTGGTCCAGCGCGGCGATCACGTGATCATCATCGCGTACGCCCAGCTCACTCCCGAGGAGGCGCGCCGGCACCGCCCCGTGATCGTGTTGCTGGACGGCCGCAACGCCATCCGCGAGCGCATTGTCGCGGCCGACCCGCGGGACGCCGCGCTGCTGTCGGAATCGGACTGATCGCGTGACCCGCGACCGCCCGACCGTCGTCGTCATCGTCGGCGCGGGCTTCGGGGGCCTGCGGGCGGCCAGGGCCCTGCGCCGCGCGCCCGTCGACGTCGTGCTCCTCGACCGGCACAACTACCACCTGTTCCAGCCGCTGCTCTATCAGGTGGCGACGGCGGGCCTGGAGCCGGAGCAGATCGCCCGGCCGGTCCGGGCGATCCTCCGCACGCAGCGCAACGTCGAGTTCCGGCTGGTCGAGGTCGGCGGCGTGCATCTCGCCGACCGGCGGCTCGAGACCAGCGCCGGCTCGACGCGGTACGACTACCTGATCCTCGCGATCGGCGGGGAGACCAACTTCTTCGGGCTCGACGGCATCCGGCGGCACGGCTTCGGGCTCAAGGACATCGCCGACGCGGTGCACATCCGCAACGCGGTGCTGAAGAACTTCGAGCTGGCCATGCTGGAGCCCGATCCCGAGCGGCGTCGGGCGCACCTCACCTTCGTGGTCGTGGGCGGGGGACCCACCGGGGTCGAGATGGCCGGCTCGCTGGCGGAGCTGATCCGGCTGGTGCTCGTGAAGGACTACCCCCGCCTCAATCTGAACGACACGCGCGTGCTGCTGCTCGAAGCGGCCGAGCGGCTCCTGCTCGCCATGCCGCCGCGCCTCGGCGCCGCCGCCGCCGAAACGCTGTGGCGCAAGCACGTCGAAGTCCGGTTCGGGGCGACCGTGGCGGATTACGACGGCGAGCGGGTGCGCCTCAGGAGCGGTGAGGTCATTCCGGCGCGCACGCTGATCTGCGCCGCCGGCGCGCAGGCCGGCACGCTGCGCGACGGCCTCGACGGCCTCGCCACCGGGCGTCAGGGACGCATCGTGGTCGAGCCCACGCTCCAGGTCCCGGGGCACCCCGAGGTGTTCGTGATCGGCGACGCGGCCTACCTCGAGCACGACCACCGGCCCCTGCCGATGATGGCACCGGTGGCGATCCAGCAGGCGGAGACCGCGGCGGGCAACGTCCGGCGCCTGGTCGCGGGCGACGCGCCCATTCCCTTCCGGTACAAGAACCCGGGCGCGCTGGCCACCATCGGCCGCAACGCGGCCGTGGCGCACATCCACGGCATTCAGTTCAAGGGGTTCCCCGCCTGGGTGGTGTGGCTCGTGGTCCACCTGATCCAATTGATCGGCTTCCGCAACAAGCTGTTCGTGCTGCTGTCGTGGGCGTGGGACTATTTCTTTTACGAGCGGGCGGTCCGGCTGATCACTCCCAGGTAGGGCGGGACGGGGGAGCGGGCAGCGGGGGGCGCAGCCGGAGCATGTCCGTGTGGCAGGCGCGACACTGCGGCCCCCGCGGCAGCAGCAGGTAGACGGCCGCGGCCACGATCGCCACCCCCAGCGCGACCGTCGCCAGCAGGACGAGGACGATCAGCATCTCCCGTTTCGAATCTCGCGGGCCGGGCCGGGCGCCGCTAGCTTTGGGGCTCCACCACCATCCCATCATTCAGGAAAACCGGACCGTATGCGACCGACTCCCGTGGCATTGCTGTTCGCCGTGCTCGCCTGCGCGCGCGGCTCCACGTCCGCGCCCGCACCCACCCCGGCCCGGCAGGACGCCGGGCAGGCCCGGCAGGACGCCGGGCAGGCCCGGCAGGGCCGGCAGGCCCAGCAGGAGGGGCCCAAGCCCTATCGCGAGGTCATCACGGCCGAGGCCGTGACCGACTCGGGCGTGTTCCTGGTCCACCGCATCGGCGAAAAGCTGTACTATGAGATCCCCCGCGCCATGCTCGGGCGCGACTTCCGCATGGTGGTGGACCGGCGCGGCACGATCCGCGGGCTGGGCTACGCCGGCGAGCAGATCGCCGCCCGCGTGGTCCGCTGGGACCGCCTGGGCCCCCGCGTGCTGCTGCGCATGGTGAGCTACGCCATGCACGCCGACTCCGCGCTCCCGGTACGCCGCTCGGTGGATCTCTCCAACACGCCGCCGATCATCAAGAGCTTCGACATCGCGGCGTGGAGCCCGGGCGACTCGAACGCGGTCATCGAGGTGACGAGCCTGTTCACGACCGACGTGGCCGAGCTCAACGCCCGCCAGCTCGGCGTGCGCGTGCGGCGCTTCGATGCGGCCCGCTCGTTCGTCGAGCGCGCGCGCAGCTTCCCCCACAACGTCGAAGTCACCGCGCTCCACACGTTCGAAATGGACTCGGTGCCCGGCGCGCCCGGCGCGCGGGCCGACCGGTCGCTCAACTCGATGACCATCCCGACCAATTTCTCGATGGTCCTGCTGCCGGACCGCCCCATGGCGCCGCGGTGGTGCGACAACCGGGTCGGGTTCTTCTCCGTGAGCTTCGAGGACTACGGCACGGACGACCCCCGCGTGCCGCGACGCTGCTACGTCACGCGCTGGCGGCTCGAGCCCAAGGATCCGGGTGCGGCCGTGAGCGATCCCGTCAAGCCCATCGCGTTCTACCTCGACCCGGCCACGCCCGAGAAATGGGCGGCCTGGATCATCCGGGGCGTCGAGATGTGGGAGCCGGTGTTTCGCGCCGCCGGCTTCTCCAACGCCATCACCGCGCGGCGCGCCCCCATCCCGGCCGACGATCCCGAGTTCGACGTGGACGACGCGCGGTATTCGACCATCCGGTGGCTGCCGTCCACCATCGAGAACGCGTACGGCCCGCACGTGAACGACCCCCGCACCGGGGAGATCCTCCAATCGAACATCGGGTGGTTCCACAACATCACGAGCCTGCTCCAGGCCTGGTACTGGGTGCAGGCCGGCGCGGTCGACCCGCGCGCGCGGCGGCTGCCGTTGCCGGACTCGCTCATGGGCGACATGGTGGCGTTCGTGGCGGCCCACGAGGTGGGACACACGCTGGGCCTGCCGCACAATCAGCTGTCGTCGGGCTACTACCCGGTGGATTCGCTGCGCAGCGTGAGCTACACGACGGCGCACGGGACGTCCTACTCCATCATGGACTACGCGCGCTTCAACTACGTGGCGCAGCCGGGCGACGGGGCCTGGCTCCTGCCCAAGATCGGCGCGTGGGATTACTACGCCATCGATTGGGGCTACCGCCGTATCCCGGGCGCCGCCACGCCGGAGGCCGAGCGCCCGGTCCTCGACTCCCTGGCGCGCGTGCAGGACGAGCGGCCGTGGCTGCGCTTCGGCAATCCCGACGGCGTCGACCCGCGCACCCAGACCGAGGCGCTCGGGGACGACCCGATCAAGGCCACGGCCTACGGGCTGGCCAACATCAAGCGCCTCGTGCCCATGCTCATCCCGGCCACCACGGGCGACGCCCTCGCCGACTACGACCTGCTCGACCACCTGTATGACCGGCTGATCGGGCAATGGGGGCTCGAGATGAATCACGTGGCCGTGGTGGTGGGCGGCGTCTACCGGCACGAGAAGTACCCCAGCCAGGCCGGCGTCATCCACACGCCGATCCCGCGCGCGCGCCAGGCCGCGGCCGTGCGGTTCCTCAACGACAACGCGTTTACGACGCCGGCGTACTTCTTCGACCCCGAGATCCTCCGGCGCATCGAGCCCAGCGGGTTCGTGGAGCGGGTGCGGATTCGGCAGACCGCGCTGCTCAACTCGCTGTTCCAGGACGCGCGCCTGTCGCGCCTGGTGGAGCAGGAGACCGCCCAGCCGCGCGGCGAGGGCTACACGCCGGCCGACCTGTTCCGCGACGTGCGCGGCGGTCTGTTCGGCGAGCTGGCGGCCAGGCGGGTGAGGGTCGACCCCTATCGCCGCAACCTCCAGCGGGCGTTCGTCGACCAGATGGAGCGGTTGATCGGCACGCCCCTGGCGCCCCCGCGCAGCCCGTTCGCGGGGTTCCCGGGCTTCACGCCGCCGCCACCGCGGCCGGGCGACGCGCGGGCTTTGGCCCGGCTGGAGCTGCAGGAGATCCGGCAGGCCGCGCGCACCGCGAGCGCGCGGGCGGCCGACCGCGTCACGCGGGCGCACCTGGTCGACCTGGCGGAGCGGATCGAGCAGATCCTGAACCCCTCATGACGCCGCTCGTCGCCGTGCTGGTCGTCGCCCTGCAGTCCGCCGACTCCCTCGAGCGGCGGCTGCTGGCGATTCCCGATACCGCCTCCGTCCGGGCCACGGCCCGCGACCTCACCCGCGCCCCGCACGTCGCCGGGACGGCGGCGCAGCGGCGCGCGCGCGATTACGTGCTCGAGCGCACGCGGAGCTGGGGATTGGAAACGTGGATGAAGGCGTACCACATCTACCTTCCGCACCCCGACACCGTGGGCGCGTGGCTGATCGCGCGCCCCGGCGCCGCCGCCCAGCCCATCGACCTGCGCGAGCCGCCGGTCCCGGCCGACCCGGTTTCCCAGGGGCCGCACACCCCGCCGTTCAACGGCTACTCGGGCAACGGCGACGTGACGGGCGACGTGGTGTTCGTGGGGTACGGCCTCATCGAGGATTACGCCCTGCTCGATTCCCTCGGTGTAGACGTGCGCGGCAAGATCGCGTTGGCGCGCTACGGCCGCTCGTTCCGCGGGATCAAGGCGCGCGAGGCGGAGCGCCACGGAGCCGCCGGGCTCATCATGTATTCCGACCCCGCAAATGACGGGTACTACCGGGGCGACGTGTACCCCACCGGTCCCATGCGGCCCCCGGGGGGGATCCAGCGCGGCAGCGTGATGAACACCAACGGCGATCCGACGACGCCGGGATACGCCTCACGCCCGGGAGCGCGCCGCCTCCCCGAGGACTCGCTGCCGGTGCCCGGCATTCCCGTCATCCCGATGGGCTATGGGAACGCGGGCCGCATCCTGCAGGCGCTCGGGGGGCCGTCCGTGCCGCAGGAGTGGCAGGGCGCGCTTCCGTTCCGGTATCACGCCGGGCCGGGCCCCGTGCGCGTACGCCTCAAAGTCCGCAACGAGCGCGGCGTGCGCGCCTATCACGACATCTGGAACACGTTCGCCGCGGTGCGGGGCGCCCGGTGGCCCGACGAATGGATCGTCGTCGGGGGCCACCTCGACGCCTGGACCCCCGGCGCCGAGGACAACGTGAGCGGCAGCGTGGTGGTGCTCGAAACGGCCCGCGCCTTCGCCCGGCTGGCCCGGGAAGGCATTCGGCCCGCGCGCACCGTGATCTTCGCCACCTGGGACGCGGAGGAGTGGGGGCTCATCGGCTCCACGGAATGGGTGGAGGACCTCGAGGACTCGCTGCGCGCGCACGTCGTCGCGTACCTCAACGAGGACGGCGTCGTGTCGGGACCCAACTTCGGCGGCGGCGCGTCGCCGTCGCTCAAGCGCGTCCTCCGCGAGGTCACGCGCGACGTCCCCGATCCGTCGGGGCGCGGGAGCGTGTACGACGTCTGGCTCCGCCGGCAGAAGGGCGACACGTCCGCCCTCCGGCTGGGGAATCTGGGCGGCGGGTCGGATTTCCAGGGGTTCTACCACCACCTCGGCATTCCCGCGGGCGGCATCGGCTTCGACGGCCCCGGCGGGATCTATCACTCGATGTACGACTCGTACCACTGGATGGCTACCTTCGGCGATCCGACCTACGAGCGGCACCGCGCGGTGGCCCGGCTCGTCGCGCTGGCCACCTGGCGGCTGGCGAACGCGGACATCGTGCCCCTCGACTACGTCGGGTGGGGAACCGAGATGGGCGCCCTCGTCGCCCAGCTCGATTCCGGGATCACGCGCAAGGGCTGGTCCGTGAGCACGCAGCCGCTGCGTGACGCGCTGGAGCGCTTCACCGAGGCGGCGCGCGGGTTCGCGCGGGTGCGGGCCGACGCGACGGGCGTCTCCGACGAGCGCCTGACGCGGGCCAACCGGGCGCTCATGCAGGTCGAGCGGCGCGTGACTCGACCCGAGGGGCTGGCGAGCCGCTCGTGGTACCGCAGTCTCCAGTTCGCCTCGGACATCGATCGCGGCTACCAGACGATGGCGTTCCCCTCGGTGAACGAGGCGATCCGCTACGCGGACGCCCAGACGGCCGAGCGCGAGATCGCCGATCTGGTGCGACGCGTCGAGCACGCGCGCGAGGCGCTGGGGGAGGCCACGGCCGCCTTGCGTCCGTGAGCGACGATCTCGAGCGCCTGGAGCGGCGGGTCGCCCAGCTCGAGGCGCTGGTGCGCCAGCTGGTCGCGCAGGCCGGCTTCGCGCTGGCGCTGATTTCCCTGGCGGTCGCGTACGCGTACAACAGAAAGGCGTCGAACCAGAGCGTCTAACGAGAAGCGTCGAACACCGCCGTAGCCGACGTTTTCGTTAGACGCCTCCGTTCGACGATTCTGGTCGACGTCTTTAGAGTTTGGGCAGAGTAATCCCCTTCTGCGCCTGGTACTTCCCCTTCTTGTCTTTGTAGCTCACCTCGCACTCGTCGCCCTCGTCGGCAGTGAAGAACAGCACCTGCGCGATCCCCTCGTCGGCGTAGATACGGGCGGGGAGGGGCGTGGTGTTCGAGATCTCGAGCGTCACGTAGCCCTCCCACTCGGGCTCGAACGGCGTGACGTTGGTGATGATGCCGCATCGGGCGTAGGTCGACTTCCCGACGCAGATCGTCAGCACGTTGCGGGGAATGCGGAAGTACTCCACCGACCGCGCCAGGGCGAACGAGTTGGGCGGCACGATACAGACCGGGCCCTCGAATTCGACGAACGATCTGGGGTCGAACGCCTTGGGATCGACCACGGCCGACAGCGCGTTGGTGAAGATGCGGAACTCGGGCGCGACCCGCATGTCGTAGCCGTACGACGACACGCCGAAGGAGATGACGCCCTCGCGCATCCGGCTCTCGGCGAAGGGGTCGATCATCCCGCGCTCGGTGGCCATGCGCCGGATCCAGCGATCGGACTTGATCGACATGGGGGCGCAATATATCGGCGCCATCATCACTTACGCCACTCGATCCGGTTGACACTCCCCCGGGCGGACAGTACGTTTCCGCAAGGCAAGTGAATTTTGTCACGAACTCCCATGCTCCAGCCCTACGTCCCGTTCCTGATGCTCCTCGCCCTGGCCGCCGTCAACGCGTTCGGGATGGTGGCGCTGTCGCACTTGATCACCCGCCGCCGGCCCACGCCGGCCAAGGACATGCCGTACGAAAGCGGGATGCCGCCGCTGGGCACCGCGCACGAGCGGTTCTCGGTGAAGTTCTACCTCGTGGCCATGCTGTTCATCGTGTTCGATCTCGAGACCGTGTTTCTCATTCCGTGGGCCACGATCTTTTTCGGCGGCGGCGGCGTGGGCATGGCCTTCCTGCTGGCGGAGATGGTGGTGTTCCTCGCGATTCTGGGGGTGGGGTACGTGTACGTGTGGAAGCGGGGAGCGCTGCAATGGGATTAACGACAACAGACGTCTAACGGAGACGTCTAACACAGACGTCAAACGAAGACGGACCCTACGGTTTCGTTCGACGCTTCTGTTTGACGCTCTTGTTCGACGTATTCGAGGTCCTGATGAAGCACGTCTTGCAAACGCAGGAAATGGCCGGCAGCCCCAACTGGCTGCTCGCGCGGCTCGACGACCTGGTCAACTGGGCGCGGGCGAATTCGCTCTGGCCCATGCCGTTCGGCACGGCCTGCTGCGCCATCGAGTTCATGGCGACCGCCGCGAGCCGGTTCGATTTCGCCCGCTTCGGCATGGAGCGCCAGGCGTTCTCGCCGCGCCAGGCCGACGTGCTGATCTGCGCCGGACGGCTGCCGTTCAAACTGGCGCCGGTGATCCGCCGCATCTACGATCAGATGACCCAGCCCAAGTGGGTGATCTCCATGGGGGCGTGCGCCTCGACCGGGGGGATTTTCGACAACTACGCGATGGTGCAGGGGATCGACACCGTGGTTCCCGTGGACGTCTACGTGCCGGGCTGTCCGCCGCGCCCGGAGGGCCTACTGTACGGCGTGCTGCTGCTGCACAAGAAGATCAAGGGCGAGTCGCTCGCCGACCGGCGGTTGCGCGACGAGCAGCCGCTCGACGAGCGGGGCCTCCGGCTCCCCCCCGACCGCATCAACGAGATCTCGGAGCCGTTCGGCAACTCGGTCCACCAGTTCCGTTCGGCGTGAACCCCACCGTCGAGCGCCTCCGGGCGACCTTCGGTGACGCGATCGGCCGCGCGCTCGTCGCGCGCGACGGTGAGACGGTCGTGCACGTGCGGCCGGCGATCCTGCTCGATGTCATGGGCTGGCTGCGCGACACCCCGGGCCAGGGGTACGACTACCTGGTGGACGTCACCGCCGTGGAGTACCGCGATCGCGAGCGGCCCCTCGAGGTGGTCTACTTCGTCCGCTCCCTGGAGCGCCGCGCGGATCTGCGGGTGAAAGTCGAGCTCGATCCGCGTGACGAGCTGGTGCTGGACTCCGTCGTGCCGCTGTGGCGCGGCGCGGACTGGCTGGAGCGCGAGGTCTACGACCTGTTCGGCATCACGTTCCGCGGCCACCCCGATCTGCGTCGCATCCTCATGTGGGAGACCTACGCCGAGGGCTACCCGTTGCGGAAAGACTTCCCGCTGCGGGGCCGCTTCAGCCGCGCGGAACAGGTGCGCCAGGTATTGAACGCCAACCCGGAGGCCCACTACTCGATGGAGGAGCTGTCCATCGCGGAGGCTCAGGACGACCTGCCCGCCGACATGCGCGAGCGCCTGGCCCGCGGCGAGCGCGGCAAGCTCCCGGAGTCCGAATGAGCCGGCGCACGGTCGCGTTCGAGCTCGGGACGACGGGGACGGATGCCCACGGCCACCCGGTGCGCGTGCCGCTCGCCGCCGGGCCGCCGGGCGCGACCGAGCTCGACGTGGAGCCGGACTTCACGGGCGGGCACCTGCTCGTCAATCTGGGACCGCAGCACCCGGCGACGCACGGCGTGCTCCGCCTCGTCGTGGTGCTGGACGGCGAAACGGTGGTGCGCGTCATCCCCCACGTCGGGTACCTCCACTCCGGCTTCGAGAAGCTCGGCGAGTATCGCCACTACAATCAGATCATCCCGCTCACGGATCGTACCGACTACCTCGCCCCCATGGCGAACAACGTCGGCGTGGCGCTCGCGGCGGAGCGGCTGATGGGGATCGAGATCACGCCGCGGTGCACGGTGCTGCGGGTCATCGCGTGCGAGATGAGCCGGATCATCTCGCACATGGTGTGGCTCGGCACGACCGCGATCGACCTCGGCGCCTTCACGCCGTTCCTGTGGGCCTTCCAGGAGCGCGAGCGGATCTACGATCTCCAGGAGATGTGGACCGGCGCCCGGCTCACGACCAGCCTCACCCGCGTCGGGGGCCTCATGGCCGACGTCCCGGACGGCTTCGTCGAGGGCCTGCGACACTTCATCCGGACGTTCCCGCGGACGCTCGCCGAGATCGACCGCGTGCTCACCCGCAACGCCGTGTGGGTCGGGCGCACGCAAGGCATCGGCGTCATGACGGCCGCGGAGGCGATCGACTACTCGCTGGCGGGGCCGATGCTGCGCGCCAGCGGCGTGCCCTACGACCTGCGCAAGGACCAGCCGTACCTCGGCTATGAGACCTACGAGTTCGAGGTCCCGGTGGGCGAGCACGGCGACGTGTACGACCGCTACCTGGTGCGGCTCGAGGAGTGTCACCAGTCCAACCGCATCCTGGAGCAGGCGCTCGACCGCCTGCCCGACGGACCGATCAACGTCGACGACCCGCGGGTCATTCTGCCATCCAAATCGCGGGCCATGAGCGACATGGAGGCGATGATCTACCACTTCAAGCAGGTGATGGAAGGCGTGCGGGCCCCGGTGGGCGAGGCCTACGTCGGCATCGAGAACCCGAAGGGCGAGCTGGGGAACTATTTCGTGTCGGACGGCACGGCCAAGCCGGTGCGCTGGCGCATTCGACCGCCGGCGTTCATCAACCTGGCCGCCCTGCCGAAGATGGCCGAGGGCCATCTGTTGTCCGACCTGGTCGCGATCAACGCGTCGGTGGACATCGTGATGGGGGAGGTGGATCGGTGAGCGCCGGACCGCACGCGGCCGCGCCGGCCGCGGAGTATCAGCCCGTCTTCACCGGCACCACGCGCGCCCGGCTCGACGAGGTCCTGGCGCGCTATCCGACGAAGCAGGCGGCGCTGCTGCCGGCGCTGTGGCTGGTCCAGGAAGCGCGCGGCTGGATCTCGGACCGCAGCATGGCCGAAGTGGCCGAGGTGCTGGGGCTCACGCCGGCCTACGTGAAGGGCGTGGTGACCTTCTACACCATGTATCACCAGCATCCGGTCGGGACGCACTTCGTGCAGGTGTGCACCACGTCGCCCTGCAACGTGTGCGGCGCGGAAGACGTCGTGCGCGCGTTCCTCGACCACACGGGCGCGCGCGATCTCGGCGCCACCAGTCCGGACGGCAAGTGGACCGTGATCGAGGTCGAGTGCCTCGGCGCGTGTGGCTTCGCGACACCGGTCCTGATCGACCACGACTTCATCGAGAGCGTGACCCCGGAACAGGTGCCGGAGTTGGTGAGGAAATACTCATGAGGTGCGGATTGCGGAATGGGGCCGGCTGATGGGCTACCCGCACACGCCTCATCCCCAAGAGACGCTCGTGCTCTCACAGCACTTCGGCGACGCGGACGCCCGCTCGTACAAGGGCTGGGCCAAGCGGGGGGGGTACCAGGCGTGGGAGGCGGCCCGCGCGATGGATCCCGCCGCCATCACCGAGGTGGTGAAGCAGTCGGGCCTGCGCGGCCGCGGCGGAGCGGGGTTTCCCACCGGGCTCAAGTGGTCGTTCATGCCCAAGGACAAAAAGAAACCGCACTACCTGTGCGTGAACGCCGACGAGTCGGAGCCCGGCACCTTCAAGGACCGGGAGATCATGCGCTGGACCCCGCACCAGCTGCTCGAGGGCACGGCCATCGCGGCCCGCGCGATCCAGGCCGACGTGGCCTACATCTACATCCGCGGCGAGTTCACCGAGCCGTGGACCATCATGGAGCAGGCCCTGGCCGAGGCCGACAACGCCGGGGCGTTCGGCGACCTCACGATCCGCCTCCACCGCGGCGCGGGCGCCTATATCTGCGGCGAAGAAACGGCGCTGATGAACTCGATCGAGGGGAAGCGGGGCAACCCCCGCAT
The DNA here is from genome assembly GCA_050921735.1 of Gemmatimonadales bacterium. Taxonomy (GTDB): domain Bacteria; phylum Gemmatimonadota; class Gemmatimonadetes; order Gemmatimonadales; family GWC2-71-9; genus DATLXT01. The sequence goes on from JBOHSV010000063.1 coordinate 12,421, forward strand.
CAAGCCGCCGTTCCCCGCGGCCGCCGGGCTCTTCGGGATGCCCACCACCATCAACAACGTCGAGACGCTCGCCGCCGTCCCGCACATCCTGAAGCGCGGGGCGGCGTGGTACCAGGGCCTCTCGCTGTCCAGCCCGCAGAGCACGGGCACCAAGCTGTTTTCCGTGTGCGGCACCATCGCGCAGCCCGGGAACTACGAGGTGGTGATGGGCTTCCCGCTCAAGGACCTGCTGTACGACCTGTGCGGGGGCGTCCCGCCGGGCCGCACCCTCAAGGCCGTGATCCCGGGCGGCTCGTCGGTGCCCATCCTCAACCGCGAGGAGGCCGAGGCCACCTTGCTGGACTACGAGGGCTGCGTCGAAACAGGGACCATGCTCGGCTCCGGCGGCGTGATCGTGTTCGACGACTCGGCCGACATGGTCTACCAGATCATGCGCCTCGCGCAGTTCTACGCGCACGAGTCCTGCGCGCAATGCACGCAGTGCCGTGAAGGCACCGCCTGGACCACGAAGATCCTGCGCCGGATCCTGGCGGGGCAGGGCAAGACGGCCGACCTCGACCTGCTGCTCGACCTGGCGGAGAACATGACGGGGAAGACCATCTGCGTCCTCTCCGACTCCTGCGCCGCGCCGGTCGTGAGCGGAATCCAGAAATTCCGCGGCGAGTTCGAGGACTACATCGCGGGCCGGAAGCGGCCGGTGCTGGCGGCGTGACGCCCGAGCTCGTCAGCCTGACCATCGACGGGGTGGCCGTGAGCGTGCCCCGAGGGACGCTCCTGATCGAGGCCGCCAAACACGCCGGGGTGCTCGTGCCCCACTACTGCTACCACCCGGGCCTGCCGGTCGCCGGCCTCTGCCGCATGTGCCTCGTGGAGGTCGACAAGGCGCCGAAGCTCCAGATCGCCTGCGCCACGCCCGTGGCGGAGGGCATGGTGGTGCGCACGCAGTCCGACCAGGCCAGGAGCGCGCGCACCGGCGTGCTCGAGCTGCTCCTGATCAATCACCCCCTCGACTGCCCGATTTGCGATCAAGCCGGGGAGTGCGAGCTCCAGGACTTCGTGTTCCAGGAGGGGCGGGCCGCCACCCGGTACGCGGAATTCGCCAAGCGGTTCAACCCGGTCGAGGACTTCGGGCCCGACGTCCTGTACGTACCCAACCGCTGCATCCTGTGCACCCGCTGCGTGCGGTTCATGGAAGACGTGGCGCGGGAGCCGGTGCTCAACGTGTCCGAGCGCGGCGACCGGGCGTACATCGGCATCCATCCGGGGGCCCGGCTCGACCACCCCTGGGCCGGCAACGTGGTGGACCTCTGCCCGGTGGGCTCGCTGATCTCGAAGGACTTTCTCCACAAGGCCCGCGCCTGGGAGCTCGACAAGACCGCGTCCGTCTGCACCGGCTGCTCGCAGGGGTGCAGCGTCACGCTCGACATGCGCGACAACGTCGTCGTGCGGGTCCGCCCCCGCACCAACCTCGAAGTCAACCGCTACTTCATCTGCGATCACGGGCGGATGCACTACCGTTGGATGAACCGCGGCGACCGCCTCGAGGCGCCGCTCGCGAAGCACGGCGGCGGCTACCAGGCCGTGGACTGGAACGAGGCGCTCGAGCGCGCCCGCGAGATCCTGCAGGGCGCGGCGGGGCGGGGGGTGGCGCTGGTCTCGCCCGGGGCCTCGACCGAGGCGCTGTTCCTCGCCCGCCGGCTGTTGGCGGGATTCGACTGGATGGGAGCCTACCAGCTCGTCATGGGCGACGAGGCCCCGCTCGCCACCGTCCCGAACCTGGCCCTCCGTCCCGAGCGCGCGCCCAACGCCACGGGCGCCGAGCTGCTGGGGTATCGGCGGGACTACGACGCGGCGCTCGCGGCCGCGCGGGAAGCCGCCGTGGTGCTCGTGCTCGACGACCCGGAGGCCACCGTGGAGACGGCGGGGAAAGTCCTCTACGCGGGCACCGCGCCGCCCGGCGAGGGCATGCGAGCTCCCGACGTCGTCTTGCCCGTCGCGAACGTCGTCGAAGAGGAAGGCACGTTCGTCAACCGCGACGGCCGCGTGCAGCGATACCTGCAAGCCCGGCCGGCGCCCGGGATGAGCCGCCCGGCCTGGTGGGTGCTGGGCGAGCTGGGGGCGCTGGCCGGCGGTCCCCAGGCACCCGGGAGTGCCGCCGAGGCGTTCGACCAGCTGGCCGCGGCCGTGGAGGCGTTCGCCGGCCTGTCCTATCCGGCGCTCGGCGTCGGGGGACGGACGGTCGGCGCCGGCGCCGGGGCGGCCGCATGACCCTCTTCGTCGTGTCCTCCGCCGCCAAGGTCGTGTTCGTCTTCACGGCCATCATGGTCGGGGTGGCACTGCTCACCCTGGCGGAGCGCCGGATCTGCGCGTTCATCCAGGACCGGCTCGGGCCCAATCGGGTGGGGCCCCAGGGGTTGTTGCAGCCCGCGGCCGACGGGCTGAAGAACATCCTCAAGGAGGAGACGCTCCCGCCCCAGGCCGACCGGTGGCTGTTCCTCCTCGCTCCCACCATAGCCCTGGTGCCGGCCCTGCTGACGGTCGCGGTCATCCCCTTCGGGGCGCCCCTCACGACGCCCTGGGGCGAGGTGCCGCTGGTCGTGGCCGATCTGCCGGTGGGCTTCCTTTACATCCTCGCGTTCGGATCGCTCGGCGTCTACGGGATCGTCCTGGCGGGCTGGTCGTCGAACAACAAGTACGCCCTGCTCGGCGGCCTCCGCGCCAGCGCGCAGATGATCTCCTACGAGGTCGCCCTGGGCATGAGCACGGTGCCCGTGCTGCTGATCGCGGGGAACGTCACGCTGTCGGCCGTGGTGGCGAAGCAGCAGGCATCGATCTTCACGTGGAACGTGTTTCCGCTCACGCTGGCGTACCTCATCTTCATCGTCTCAGCGTTCGCCGAAACGAACCGGCTGCCGTTCGATCTGCCGGAAGCCGAAGGCGAGCTGATCGCGGGCTATCACACCGAGTACTCCGCGATGAAGTTCTCGATGTTCTACATCGCGGAATACGCCAACATGGTCACCGCCTCGGCGCTCGTGACCACACTGTTCTTCGGCGGCTGGGACATTCCGTTCCTGACCTGGGACAATGCCGGGCCGTACACGATCTGGAAGACGCTCGCCACCGTCGCGATGTTCACCATCAAGGTGAGCTGTTTCGTGTTCCTCTACATCTGGGTGCGGTGGACGCTGCCGCGGTTCCGCTACGACCAGCTCATGGCGTTGGGCTGGAAGGTTCTGCTGCCGCTGGCGCTGGTGTATCTCACCGCCGTCGCCAGCGCCATCTGGTACCTGCACGACCGCCTCGGCTGGACGTACGACGCCCGGTTCGCGCTCGCGCTGTTCGGTCTGAACCTGGCGTTCGCCGTCCCGCTGCTGTGGGTGTGGGACCGGGGCCGGGTCATCGGGGGGACGGCCGTGCAACGTGCAACGGGAAACGCGCCCCGTGTAACGGGCGACGGGCAACGGGGAGTGGGGAGAGGGGCGGCCTGATGCCGATCACCGTCAAGGTCATGCGCCGTCCGACGCGGGAGACGTCGTACCTCCGGGCCACCCTCCAGGGCATGGCGCTCACGTTCCGCCACCTGTTCCGGCCCAAGGTCACGATGCAGTACCCCGAGGAGAAGAGCACCAGGACGTGGACGATCTCCGGCCGCTGGCGCGGCACCCACCGCATGCTGACCGACGAGCAGGGCCGGGCCAAGTGCGTGGCCTGCGGGCTGTGCCCGCAGATCTGCCCGGCTAACTGCATCAAGCTCGTGCCGGGCGAGGACGAGGACGGCCACCGCTACCCGCTGATCTACGAGATCGACGAATTCCGCTGCGTCTTCTGTGGCTACTGCCAGGAGGTCTGCCCCGAGGAGGCGATTCACGTCGGGGTGCACTACGAGAACTCGGAGTACTCGCGCGACCGGTTCGTGTACGATCTGGAGCGGCTCTGCGCCCAGACCCATCCGGTGTCCACGCTATGGGATCCTTCCGACCCCAAGGGCGAGTAGCCGGATGTCGCTGATCGAGATCACCTTCTGGGTCGTCAGCGGCATCGCGGTGGGCGCCGCCGGCCTGTGCATCACGCGGCGCAGCGCCGTGGCGAGCGCGCTCTACCTGGTGGTGACGTTGTCTGCGCTCGCGGTCCTGTTCGTCCTGCTCGACGCCCAGTTCATCGCCGTGCTCCAGGTGCTGGTGTACGCGGGCGCCATCATGGTGCTGTTCCTGTTCGTGATCATGTTGCTGAACCTGGGCCGCCGCGGACCCGCCGACCTGAAGGGCCCCGCGGGGATCGCCGCCGCGGTGCTGCTCCCGGCCGGGCTCCTGCTCCAGCTGACGGCCCTGGGTCGGGCGGCCCCGCCCGAAGCCATCCAGCTGCCGGACGGGGCCGTGGCGGCGCTGCAACACGAGCACGGCGTCGTGGGCGCGGTGGCGCGCCCGCTGTTCGGGGAGTACCTGATTCCGTTCGAGATCACCAGCGTCCTGCTGCTCGCCGCCATCGTGGGCGCGGTGGTGCTGGCCAAACGCAGGCTCTGATGCTCCTCGCGCCCGCCCTCGCCGTCTCCGCCGCCCTGTTCGCGCTGGGCGTCGCCGGCGTGCTGCTGCGCCGCAACGCCATCGTGATCTTCATGTGCGTGGAGCTGATGCTCAACGCCGTGAATCTCACGTTCGTGGCGCTGGCTCAGCGCGTGGGCATCCAGGGGCACGTGTTCGTGTTCTTCGTCATGGCGGTTGCGGCGGCCGAGGCGGCTGTCGGACTGGCGATCATCCTCGCGATCTTCCGGCACCGCGAGACGGTGGACCTCAAGAACATCGACCTCCTCAAGGGCTGATGCCGGGCGACGCCGTGGGTCTCCTGTGGCTCGTGCTCGCGCTCCCCCTCGCGGGGTTCGTGGCCAACGGGGCGCTGGCGCTGCTGGCCCCCGGGGCGAAGCGCGCCGTGTCGCTGATCGGCGTCGGCGTGGTGGCGGCCGCCTTCGCGGTCGGCGTGGCCGTGTTCGGGGACCTCGCGCGCGCCGCCGCCGCCGAGCCGGTCGTGGTGCGCTACTGGCCGTGGATGCCCGCGGGCGAGCTGCAGGTGGATTTCGCGCTGCAGCTCGACGCGCTCTCGGCCGTCATGCTGCTGATCGTGACCGGGGTCGGGGCGCTGATCCACCTGTTCAGTGTGGGCTACATGCGCGACGATCCCGGGTACGCCCGGTACTTCGCGTACCTCAACCTGTTCGTGTTCTTCATGCTCCTCCTGGTGCTGGGCGCGGGCTTCCCGGTGATGTTCGTCGGCTGGGAGGGCGTGGGGCTGTGCTCGTACCTGTTGATCGGCTTCTGGTTCACCGAGCGGATCAACGCGGACGCGGGGAAGAAAGCCTTCCTGGTGAACCGGATCGGTGACGCCGGGTTCCTGATCGCGATGTACCTGATCTTCCAGCACACGGGCGCGCTGGACTTCCGCACGGTGTTCGAGCGCGCCCCGGCGGCCCTGGTCGCGGGCGGGCCCGCCGTCACCGCCATCACGCTGTTCCTGTTCCTGAGCTGCACGGGGAAGTCGGCGCAGATCCCCCTGTTCACCTGGCTCCCGGACGCGATGCAGGGACCCACGCCCGTGTCCGCGTTGATCCACGCGGCGACCATGGTGACGGCGGGCGTGTACCTCGTCGCGCGATGCAACCTGCTCTTCGCCATGGCGCCGCTGGGCAGCGCCGTCGTCGCCGGCGTGGGGGCCCTCACCGCGCTGTTCGCCGCGACCATCGCGCTCAAGCAGTGGGACATCAAGCGCGTCCTGGCGTATTCCACCATCTCGCAGCTGGGCTACATGTTCCTGGGCGCGGGCAGCGGCGCGGCCGCCGCGGGGATCTTCCACCTCGCCACGCACGCGTTCTTCAAGGCACTCCTGTTCCTCGGCTCGGGCAGTGTGATCTACGCCATGCATCGCGCCTATCACGCGACCCACGCCCACGAGGACGCCCAGGACATGCGCAACATGGGCGGCCTGCGCTCCGTCATGCCCTGGACCGCCGCGCTCATGTGGCTGGCGACCCTGGCGATCGCGGGCGTGCCTCCGCTGTCCGGCTTCTTCTCCAAAGATGAGATCCTCGCGGCGGCGTTCGCGCGCGGCGGCCACGCGCCCGTGTGGTACCTGTTCTGGGGGCTCGGGATCGCCGCGGCCTTCCTGACCGCGTTCTACATGACCCGCCTCATGCTGTACACGTTCCACGGCCCGAACCGGACCGGCCCCGAGGCGCGCGCGCACCTGCGCGAAGCGCCCTGGAACATGACCGGCCCGCTCGCCGTCCTGGGGGCGCTCACCGTGCTGGGCGGAGTGCTCAACGTGCCGCCGCTGCTGGGCGGCGGCGCGTGGCTGCACCACTGGCTCGAGCCCGTCACCCGGGAGTCCGCCGCGCTGCTCCCCGCGGCGTACCTCTCCCGGGGCGTGGAGTGGGCGCTGATCGCCGGGGCGGTGCTCGTGGCCGGAGCGGGCATCGCAGCCGCCCGGTCGCTGCTCAAGCCCGCCGAGCTGGTCCCGGCGCGGCAGGCCCCGCCCGACACCGGCATCGGCCGGATCCTGTGGAAGAAATGGTACGTGGACGAGATCTACGATGCGGTCATCGTGCGGCCCGTGATGTGGCTGTCCGAGGCCGTGCTGTGGAAGATCGTGGACGTCCGCCTGGTGGACGGGCTGGCGGTGAACGGAACCGCCCGCCTGTCGCGCGCCGTCGGCTGGCTCGGGAGCCGGTTGCAGTCGGGGCAGGTGGGACTGTACGTCGCCGTCTTCGTGATCGGCGTGCTGGCCGTGCTCACGGCCGCGGCGAGGTAACGAGATGTACGAACGCTGGATCGTCACGGGCCTCCTGGCCTGGCCCGTCGTCGCCGCGGGGATCGTCGCCCTGGCTCCGGCGCGCTGGGCCAAACACCTGGCCCTGGGCGCGAGTCTCGTCGAATTCGCCGCCTCGGTGCCGATGTGGTGGCGGTTCGTACCCGCGGCGGGCATGCAATTCCGCCTCGCCGCCCCCTGGATTCCCGACTGGGGCATCTGGTACGCCGTGGGCGTGGACGGCATCTCGCTGTTCATGGTGCTGCTCACCACGTTCCTCATGCCGCTCAGCATTCTCGGGAGCTACCGCGCTATCGCGCAGCGCGAGCGCGGCTACTACGCGCTCCTGCTGCTGCTCACCACCGGCATGATCGGCGTGTTCGTGGCGCTCGATCTGTTCTTCTTCTACGTGATGTGGGAAGTGATGCTCATTCCGATGTACTTCATCATCGGCGTGTGGGGCGGCGAGAACCGGCTGTACGCCGCGATCAAATTCTTCATCTACACGATGTTCGGCTCGCTGCTGATGCTCGTGGCGATCCTCGGGCTGTACTGGGTGGTGGGCGGGCGCACGGGCGTGCACTCCTTCGACTACCACCACCTGCTCGGCAACGTCCAGAACCTCGGGACCCTCGGCTTCTGGCTGTTCGGGGCGTTCTTTCTGGCGTTCGCGATCAAGGTGCCGATGTTCCCGTTCCACACCTGGCTCCCCGACGCCCACGTCGAGGCGCCCACGGCGGGTTCGGTGATCCTCGCCGGCATCCTGCTCAAGATGGGGACCTACGGGTTCCTGCGGTTCGCCGCGCCGTTCTTCCCCGCCGTGGCCCTGCACCCGTGGATCCAGTCCGCCATCGTGGGGCTGGCGCTCGCCGGGATCATCTACGGCGGGCTGGTGGCCATGGTGCAGCCGGACTTCAAGAAGCTGATCGCGTACTCGTCGGTGGCGCATCTCGGCTTCGTGATGCTCGGCATCTGGGCGCTCACGCTCCAGAGCGTGCAGGGCGCGTTGATGGTCATGATCAACCACGGGCTCTCGACGGGCGCGCTGTTCTTTCTGGTGGGCATGATCTACGAGCGGCGCCACAGCCGCCTGCTCGCCGCGTACGGCGGCATCGCCCGTGTCGTGCCGGTGTTCGCGGCGCTGCTGACCGTCGTGTCGCTGTCGTCCATCGGGCTGCCCGGCACCAACGGGTTCATCGGCGAGTTCCTGGTGCTCGTCGGCGCCTTCCGCACCTATCCCGTGGCCGCCGCGATCGCGACGGCCGGCGTGGTCGTCGCGGCCATGTACCTGCTGCGCGCGCTCCAGCGCGTGATCTTCAACCCGTTCGACCGGCCGGAGAACGAGACGCTGCGCGATCTCTCGCCCCGGGAGCTGGTCGTGCTCGCACCCATTCTCGCGTGCATCCTGTGGATCGGCGTCTATCCGAAGCCGATCCTCGACCGCATGGAGCCCGCGGCGCGCCGCTTCGTGGAGCTGGTGCGGCCCGCCGGCGGCGCCGCGGCGGCGGTGCGATGAGCCTGGACCTCTCGAGCCCCCGCGACCTCCTGCTCGCCCTGCTGCCCGAGCTCGTGCTCACCGCCTGGGCGCTGGTGCTGCTGCTGGTGGTCGGCTGGCGACACCGGACCGCGCGCGACCTCCGGCTCGCCGGGTGGCTCACGCTCGCCGCCCTCGCCACCACCGCGGGCGCCGTGTTCTGGCTCTGGTGGCACACCGCGCGCGCCGAAGCCCTCGCCACCATGATCGCGGTCGACGACTTCCGTTTCGTCACCGACTGGCTGTTTCTCGGGACGGCGGGGCTCACGGTCCTGCTGTCCTTCCAGTACCTCGAGCGCGAACGGCTCCTGGCGCCGGAGTACTACGTCCTGTTGCTGTTCGCGACGCTCGGCATGATGCTCATGGGGGGCGGGGCGGATCTCATCGTCATCTTCCTGGGTCTGGAGCTCATGTCGGTGGCGGTCTACGTGCTCGCCGGCTTCGACCGCCGCAGCCCGCGCGCGGCCGAAGGCGCGCTCAAGTACTTCCTGCTCGGGGCGTTCGCGTCCGGCTTCCTGCTATACGGGATCGCGCTCCTGTTCGGCGCGACGGGCACCACCAACCTGGCCCGCATCGGGCTGCAGATCGGCCTGCACGACCTCGCGGGCCACCCTATGCTCCTCGTGGGCGCCGCGCTGTTGCTCGTGGGGTTCGCCTTCAAGGTCGCGGCGGTCCCGTTCCACATGTGGGCGCCCGACGTGTACGACGGGGCGCCCACGCCGGTCACCGCCTACATGGCGACGGGGGTCAAAGCGGCCGCGTTCGCGGCGCTGTTTCGTGTGGTCGGCGAGGCGCTGTATGCGGCGGGGGTGTGGCGCGAGGTGACTTACGGCCTCGCGCTCGCCACGATGGTCGGCGGCAACTTCGTGGCCCTGGCGCAGCGCTCGCTCAAGCGCATGCTCGCGTATTCCTCCGTCGCCCACGCCGGCTACCTGCTGGTGGCCGTGGCGGCCGGCTCGGCGGCGGGCGCCTCGGCCTTCTTGTTTTATCTGGTCGCCTACACGCTCATGACGCTCGGCGCCTTCGCCGTGCTGGCCGCCAAGGGGCGCCGCGGAGAGAGCGACGTGCGCATCGACGACCTGGCGGGGCTGGCGGGCTGCCGTCCCTGGCTCGCGTTCCTCCTCGCCCTGTGCATGCTGTCGCTGCTCGGGTTCCCGCCGACCGCCGGCTTCCTGGGCAAGTGGTATATCCTGCTCGCCGCCGTGGAGGCGGGCCACGGGATCCTGGCCGCCGCCCTGGTGCTGACGAGCGTGGTCTCGGCAGGCTACTATTTGCCGGTCGTCATGGTCATGTACATGAAACCCGTCCCCACGCCGGACGCCCACGCGGGCGTTCACGTGGGCGGGCTGGCCCGCACGGCGCTCGCGGTGGCGGCCGCCGGCCTGATCGTGTTCGGCGTGCGCCCCCATCGGCTGCTGGAGCTGTCCCAGCAGGCCGGCACGGTCGTGCGC
>JBOHSV010000064.1:0-1504 GCA_050921735.1 Gemmatimonadales bacterium
TCGCCGTGCTGATCGTGGGCGGGCTGCTGGGCCCGTCGCTCGGCGCGGCCAGCCTGCTGCTCTACCTCGCCGTCGGGGCCGCGGGCGCGCCGGTGTTCACGCCGAGTCCCATCCTGCCGCCGGGCCTCGGCCGCCTGCTCGGCCCCACGGGCGGTTACCTGCTGGCGTACCCGCTCGCCGCCTACGCGGTGGGCCGGGTAACCGGCAACCCTAAAGGACACGGCGCGCAACGCTGGCTGCGCCTGACGCTTGGTGTGCTCGCGGGCCTGGTCTTGATCCATCTCGGCGGCCTCGCCCAGTTGACGCTCATCACCGGCAACGCGCAGCAGGCGGCCCGGTTCGGCACCCTGCCGTTCCTGCTCGGCGACCTGGGGAAGGTGCTGCTCGCGGTCCTGATTCTGCGCCCCTCGGTGAGCTCCCTGCGCGCGCGCCTATGACGGCGCGCGTTTCGTTTGCGGACCGGGCGGGGCGCGCGCTCTACGCCCTTGGCGGGATCGCCGTGTTCGCCGCCGTGGGCCTCGGGCTGGCGTGGGTGCTGGCGCGCGTGAACCCGGTCGCGCCGCAGTCGCCGTGGCGCGATGCCGCGACGGCATTCGGGGCGTGCGCGGCGCTCGGCGTCAGCACGTGGCTGTTCGGCGTTCGGGTGGGGGGGCGGACCTGGACGCATTGGGGATGGCCCGGGCACGAGTCACTGCTCCGGCCGTGGGCCAGCGGCGTGGGCCTGGGCCTCCTCATGGCCGCGCTGGCCGTGGGCCTGGGGTTCGTCGCCAGCCGCGCGACGGTCCGGCTGACGGGCGAGTGGTCCCGCTACCTCGACGCCGCGGGCCCGCTGGTCGTGTTCCTGGCGCTCGCCGCCCTGCGCGAAGAGCTGCTGTTCCGCGGCTACCCGTTACGGCGACTGGCCGACGCGCTGGGCCCGTGGGCGGCCCTCGGCGTGTTCTCGCTCGGCTTCGCCGCGTCCCACCTGCCGAACCCCAACATCGGGCCGATCGGGATCGCGAACATCGCGCTGGCGGGCGTGTGGCTGTCGTTCGCGTTCTTCTCGCCGGGCGGGATGCCCCTGGCGTGGGGCCTGCACGTCGGCTGGAACGCCGGGCTCGGCCTGGTGTTCGACGCGCCCGTGAGCGGCCAGCGGCTCATGCTGCCGGCCGTGGAATACGTGCCGGGCAAACACGCGTGGATCGACGGCGGGGCGTTCGGCCCGGCGGGCGGCGTCGTGGCGACCGTCGTCCTGATCGCCGGGACGCTCGCCGTCATCGGGAAGCGGGTCCGCCAGCCCAAGGAGTGGCTGGTGTGACGTCGCGCGTGACGGTGGTCGGGGCGGGTACGATGGGCAACGGCATCGCGTACGTCTTCGCCCAGCACGGCTGGGACACGACGCTCGTGGACGTGTCGCCCGACGCGCTGGCGCGGGCGCTCCGGACGATCGAAGCCAATGCGGCGCGCCAGGTGCAGAAGGGCGCGCTGCCGGCGGCCGCGCCGGCCGCCCTGCTCGGCCGCATCC
>JBOHSV010000065.1:0-4052 GCA_050921735.1 Gemmatimonadales bacterium
GGCAGCGGGCGCGCCAGGTCGCGCACCTGGCCGTCCACCCGCACGGCCAGGGCGGCCCGCGCCAGCCCGGCGCCGATCGCCCTGGCGAGGTCGGCCCCGGTGGCGCCCGCCGACAACCCCCGCACGCTCCCGTCCGGGAGCGTCACGCGGATCTCCCCCGTGGTCATCCGCTCAACGGGTCGCGGCGGTGTCGGCCGGCGCGGGCCCGTGCCCCAGCGGCGGCACGTGCCGCCCCACGCGGAAGTAGAGCACCACCGCACCCAGGATCAGCACGCCGATGGCGAGCCAGCGCGCCACCTGGCTGGCCGGCATGACGTCCATGTCGTCGGTCATCGGGAAGAATTCTAGCGGGCGGCGGCGGGAACCAACAGGCGGCCCGAGCGCAGTTTATAATAGAGGAATGCCGCCGCCGACTTTCACGCTGCCGCCCCAATACGATGCGCGGAGCGTCGAGCCGCCGCTCTACCGCCGCTGGCTGGAGAGCCACCTGTTCCGGGCGCGCGCCGATTCCCCCCGCGAACCGTACGTCATCGTCATTCCGCCGCCCAACGTCACGGCGGTGCTGCACATGGGCCACGGCCTCGACAACGTGGTGCAGGACACGCTGATCCGGTTCGAGCGGATGCGGGGCCGCGAGGCCTGCTGGCTCCCCGGCACCGATCACGCCGGCATCGCCACCCAGAACGTGGTCGAGCGCCTGCTGGCCCAGGAGGGAACGCGCCGGTTCGACCTGGGCCGCGAGCGCTTCGTGGAGCGCGTGTGGGAGCACGTCCGGGCCACGGGGAACATCATCCTCCAGCAGCTCCAGGTGATCGGCTCCTCGTGCGACTGGAGCCGCACCCGCTTCACGCTGGACGAGGGGTACTCCCGCGCCGTGCGGGAGGTGTTCGTCGCCCTGTGGGAGCAGGGCCTGGTGTATCGCGGCCACCGGGTGATTCACTGGTGCCCCCGGTGCCTCACGGCCCTGTCGGACGAGGAAGCCGAGTTCCACGACGCCACGGGCACGCTGTACCACATCCGCTACCCGCTCGCCGACGGCGGGGGCATGCTCACCGTGGCCACCACGCGGCCCGAGACGATGCTGGGCGACACCGCGGTCGCCGTCCACCCCGACGACCCGCGGTACCGCGCGCTCGTCGGCCGGCGCCTGCGCCTGCCCATCGCCGCGGTGGAGATCCCGGTCATCGCGGATGAGGCCGTGGACCCCACATTCGGCTCGGGCGCCGTCAAGGTCACCCCGGCGCACGACGCCGCCGACTTCGAGATCGGCACGCGCCACGGGCTCGAGATGCCTCTCGTCATGACCGAAGACGGACGCATGGAGGATCAGTCGGGAAGCGGGATGCGGGATGCGGGAAGGGTCCCCCCGCCGCTCCGTGGGTTGGACCGGTTCGAGGCGCGCGGGAAGATCGTGGAGCTGCTGCGCGAGCAGGGCCTGCTGGTGAAGACCGAGCCGCACCTGCACGCGATCCGCCGCTGTTATCGCTGTGACTCGGTCGTCGAACCCCGCCTCAGCGACCAGTGGTTCGTGCGGATGCGGCCGCTCGCCGAGCCGGTGCTGGCCGGGTTCCGGCGCGGCGACTTCCGCATCGTCCCGGACCGGTGGGTCGCGACCTTCGAGCACTGGATGGAGCACATCCGCGACTGGAACATCTCGCGCCAGCTGTGGTGGGGACACCGCATCCCGGTGTTCACCTGCCCCAAGTGCCGCCACCAGTGGGCGGACCGGCAGGACCCCGCCGCCTGCCCGCAGTGCGGCGGCCCCGTGGAGCAGGACCCCGACGCGCTCGACACGTGGTTCTCGTCGTGGCTCTGGCCGTTCGCGACGTTCGGCTGGCCCGAGCGGACGCCGGACCTGGCCCGCTTCTATCCCGGCCACACGCTCGTGACGGGGCCCGATATCCTGTTCTTCTGGGTGGCCCGGATGCTCATGGCGGGATACCACTTCATGGGGCAAACCCCGTTCCGGACGGTGTTCCTGCACGGAATCGTGCGGGACACGCAGCATCGCAAGATGTCCAAGTCGCTGGGCAACGGCATCGATCCGCTCGACGTCGTGCGCCTGTTCGGGGCCGACGCGCTGCGCTGGACGGTGGTGGCCGGGATGGCGCTGGGCCAGGACCTGATCCTCGACCCCGACGATCTCGAGACCACGTTCGCCCCGGGGCGCAACTTCTCCAACAAGCTGTGGAACATCGGCCGGTTCATCCTGTCGCACCTGCCGGACGACGTGGCGCCGATCGAACACATCGACCGTGCCGAGCTGACGCTCGCCGACCGGTGGATTCTGACGCGGGCCAGCCAGACCGTGGAGGCTGCCACCGGCTCGCTGGAACAACTCCGGCTCGACGAGGCGGCGAAGCGCTGCTACGAGTTCGCGTGGAAGGAGCTGGCGGACTGGTATGTCGAGGCGGTGAAACCACGGCTCGCGGCGGGCTCCGGCGCGGCCGCTCGGGCGGTGCTCGCGCATTGCTTCGACACGGTGCTCCGCCTGCTCCACCCCGTGGTCCCGTTCATCACCGAGGAGCTGTGGCAAAAGCTCCCCGGCCGGAAGCCCGGCGAGCTGCTCGCCGGGGCGTCCTGGCCCGGCCGGCGGCCGGCGCTCGAAGACGCCGACGCCGATCTCCAGTTCGAGCGGGTGAAGCAGGCGATCGAGCGCATCCGCAGCATCCGCGCGGAGTACCGGGTGGCGCCCAAGGCCCGGCTGCGCGCGACCATCGTGGCGCGTGGCGCCGACCGCCGCGAGACCTTCCAGGGCGAGCACGACACCATCATGCGGCTGGCCGCGCTCGCGGAGCTGTCGCTGGACGGGCAGGCCGCGGGCCCGGGGGCGCACGCCGTGTTCGGCGACGCCAGCGAGGTGTTCGTGGCGCTGGGCGACGCCATCGACGTGCCGCGGGAATGCCGCCGCTTGAGCGAGGAGCTCGCGCGGCTCGACGCCCAGCTCTCGGGCCTCACGGCCAAGCTCGCGAACGACGGCTTCGTGTCGCGCGCGCCGGCCGAGGTCGTGGCGCGGGAGCGGGAAAAGGAGCGGACGTGGCGCGACCAGCGCACCGTGCTCGCCGACAAGCGCAAGGCGCTGGGCTGCTCCTGACGGCGGCGCTCGCCGCCTGCGCCAACATCGAGCCGCCGCCCGGTGGCCCGCCCGACGCCGTGCCGCCCACGGTCGTGAGCGTCCGGCCCGACTCGGGCGCCGTGCTCCCGCGGTGGAGCGATCCGGCGGTGATCCGGTTCGACGAGGTGATCGAGGAGATGCCGCAGACCCTCGCGGCGCACGTGCTCCTCTCACCCGTCGCGGGCGACGTCGAGGTGTCGTGGGCGCGGACGGCGATCCGCGTGAAGCCCAAGGAGGGCTGGAAATCCGGCCGGGTGTATCGGCTCGAGCTCCTCCCCGGCATCGTGGACCTGCGCCGCAACCGGCTCGATACCGGCCGCGTGGTCATCTTCTCCACCGGCCCCGACCTGCCGCACGCGTCGATCGCGGGCACGGCGCTGCACTGGACGGAGCAGCGCGCCCTGGCCCGGGCGCTGGTCCAGGCCGTGCGCCGGCCCGACACGGTCCCGTACCTGGCGCTCGCCGACTCCGGCGGCGCCTTCACGCTGGGCGGCATTCCGCCGGGAGACTATGCCGTGTACGCGGTGGCGGATCAGAACGCCGACCGGGGGCGCGACGGGCGCGAGGCGTACGATTCGGCGCTGGTGCGGGTGGACTCGAGCGCCACGGTCCTCCTCTGGGCGTTCGTGCACGACACCACCGGCCCCCGGCTCCGCGAGGCCGCGCCCCTCGATTCCGTCACCTTCCGGCTCGCGTTCACCCAGCACCTCGACCCCCTCGCCCCGGTGGACACGGCGCACGTGCGCCTGTACGCCCTGCCCGACACGACGCCCGTAGCGCTGGCGATGGTGCTCGCGCCCGCGGTCTACGACTCCCTGAAGCAGCGCGAGCAGGCCGCCGCGGATTCCCTGCGGCGGGCGCAGGCCGATACGGCGGGGGCCGACACCGCGCTCGCCCGGCGGCCGGCGGCCCGAGCGGCCCGAGCGGCCGCCGATAC
>JBOHSV010000066.1:0-10660 GCA_050921735.1 Gemmatimonadales bacterium
GCCCATGAAGTCGTAGCGGTGGTCGTCGCTCAGGATCAGGACGACGTTGCGGGGCGCCGCCTGTTGGGCGGCGACGAGGAAGAACAACACGTGCAGCACGGCGACTCCTCTCGACGGTCGGAACGAGGAGATAACGCCGAGGCGCGGCGACGGCTACTGCGTCGCCCGGCCCGGAGCCCGGTGATCTTCCTCACACATCGGCGCCCGCGATGGTCCGACCTTTGAAGCAGGAGGTGCCTCATGATCGGAACGCAATGGGCCCGGTTGCGCACCGAGGCGTCCGTCCCGCTGCGGCGCGGCGCGTGGTACCGCGTCCTGCGGCTGACGGCGACCGACGCCGTGCTCGACGTCCATCAACGCACCGTCAACGTTCCGCTCGCGGTGCTCCAGGTCGCGCCGCGGGCGCCCAACGTGTGGACCGTCGTCCCGCGCCCGCCGAACGCGCGACACGTGCCCGTCAGCTGGGGGCCGCGCTACGCCGTGTGTCCCAACTGTCACGCGCGCGCCCCCCTCCCCAAGGGGCCGGTGAACATGCGCTGTACCGGCTGCAGCGGCGTGTTCGACGTGGGCTGGGGCGACTCGTACTAGTCCCAGGCTGAAGCCTGGGCTCGGCGAGGCTGGGCCCTGAAGGGCGCCCTACCGCGTGTATCAGGACCCCGCCGACCTGCTGCGGCATCTCGACGAAGTGGGGGTGCGGGCCGCGTAACCGTCCGTTCCCAGGGCCTCACCGCGCGAAGCCGTCCGCCGCCACGTAGGCCTCGATCACCGCCCGCTCCCCTTCCCGGCCGGGGAGCGAGTTGCCGTGCTCCATGCCCAGGATCCCGCTGTACCCCTTCCCGCGGATGTGCCGGAACACGTTGCGGTAGTTGATCTCGCCCGTGCCCGGCTCCTTGCGTCCGGGATTGTCGCCGACCTGGAAGTACGCGATCTCGTCCCAGGCGGCGTCGATGTTCGGGATGAGGTTCCCCTCGGTGATCTGCTGGTGATACATGTCGAACAGGGTCTTGCACGCGGGGCTCGCCACGGCCTTGCACACGAGGTAGGCCTGGGGAATGCGCGTGAGAAACTGGCCGGGATGGTCGCGCAGGGTGTTCAGCGGTTCCAGCACCATCACCAGCCCGTGCGGCTCGAGGATGCCGGCCGCGCGCTTCAGCGCCTCGACCACGTTGGCCGTCTGATAGCTCATCGCGAGCCGCCGGTCCACGTGGCCCGGGACGACGGTCATCCACTTCGCCCGGACGCGCCGCGCCACCTCGACCGACTGGCGGACTTCGCCCACGAAGGCGTCGCGCGCCGCCGCGTCGCCGCCCGCCAGGTTCGCCTCGTTCCACGAGATGGTGTGTGCCACGAACACGCCCATCGCCATGTCCCGGCGGGCCATGGCTCGCGCGATCCGCTCCTGCTCGGCCACCGAACGGCCGCGCATGTCGTTGTCCTCGAGCGCCGTGAAGCCCTGGTCGGCCATGAACTCGATCTGGGCCACCAGGTCGTCGCCGGCGTGGTGCGTGAACATGCCGAAATGCGGCGCGTAGCGAAGCCGGAAGCGCGCGGGCGGGCGGGCGGTGGCCGGCCGGGCCGCCAGCGCGGCCGCGCCGACCACCGCGGACATCAGGAATTCACGCCGTTGCACGGCTCACGTCACCGCCACGCCGCGCTGCAGCGGCGTGTCTGACCCGGCATGGCGACGGTCGCGCCGTCTACACCTTGACCCGCGCCGCCCGCATGCGCGCGAGCGTCTGGTACAGGTCGATCAAGCTGTACTCTGGATTGCCCAGCACCTGATCGCGCAGCGTCCGGGCCTCCGCGACGTTCCCCATGGCCCGGTGGCACTCAGCACGCAGCGCCCGAACCAGCGGGTCGTCTCCCTCGACGCCGGCCAGCTCGGCCAGCGCCTCCTTGGCCTTGTTCTCACGCAGCAGGATCACCGCGTTGGCCGCGTGCGATGCGCCGGCGAACTGGGTGCGCGTCTGCGCCGCGGTCGCCAGCTGCTCCGCCGCCTTACGGGCCGTGGGCAGGTCGCCGGCCGTGCCGTGCGCCACGGCGACGGTCGCGAGCTGCTCGGGCGCGTCGACTCCACCGATCTCCGCCGCGGCCTTGAGGTGCGCCGCGATCGCGCTCCCGCGCCCCAGCGTCGCGTCGGCCAGCGCCATCTGGCGGTGCGCCTGGGCCGCGATGCCGTCGCGGTTGTCCGCCTGCGCGTCACGCGCCGCGGCCGCGAGCCGGTCCATGCCTTCCTTCAGCCGGCCGTCGAGCAGGAAGCTGTGTGCCACGGCGCGCATGTAATTGATCCGCGTGGGCGTGGACGGCGCTCGAGTGATGGCGGCCTCGATCTGCCGGCGCGCCTCGGCGCCGCGCCCCATGAGCTGGAGCACTTCGGCCGTGCCGATGTACGCCTCGGTGTAGCTCGAGTCCAGCGCGATCGCCCGGCCGTAGTGCGCCAGTGCCTCGCTGAAGCGGCGGTCCCACTGGAGCAGCTCCGCGTACGAGTCGTGCGGGTTGGGATGATCGGGCGCCAGCTCGACGTAGCGCTTCACCGCCGCGAGCGCCGCCGGGCGGTCACCCGTCTGCCACGACGTATAGGCCAGGATGTTGTAAGTCGCCGCGTCGTCGGGGAACTTTTCGGTGACCTCGCGGAGCGCCTCGCGCCCACGCAGCGGTCCCTCGACCCCCGTCGTGGTCTGCGCCGCGTAGAACGCCAGCGCGGGATCGCCGGGCAACATCTTGCTCGCCGTCTTGAACAGCATGTGCGTCTGGCGCGTGTTGCCGGCCACGAACTCGCGGAAGGCGAGCGCCGTCACCAGCTCGCCCGTGGTCGCGGACGTCATGGCGGCGAGGCCGCGGTCCACCTCGGCTTTGCGCTGGTCACTGGTGAGTCCCGGCGCGAACACGGCGCGCGCCACGCGGGCCAATCCGAGCTCGCCGTCCAGGGCGATGGCGCGGTCGAAATGCATGATGGCGCGGCTGAAGAAGATGTTGCGCGCGTCGCCAATCCCCGTCCAGAAGTGGCGGGCTGCTTCCTCGGAAGTCGTGGTCACCCGCAGTCGGGCGGGCGACTCGACGGCGACCTCCTGCGCGAGCGCGGGCGCGAAGCCGAGTAGCGCCGCCGTCAGCGTGCACGTCGCGAGTCGGCTTTTCAGTGAGCCTCTCATACGCTCTCCCTCCCTGGCAAAAGAAACAGGGCCTTGGCAGACCGCACCAAGGCCCCGCAGTGGACAGCGTGACGCTCCTCAACCCATGGCCGGAGCATCAGGAGAGTATACGGGCGGCTACCGGGGTTGGTAAGCCTCGATCTGACCGGGAATGGGGGCCCCGCGCAGCGTGTTGCGGGCCGCCAGCTTACGCACCTGGTCGCGGGTCCACCAGCACCACGTGTCCCCCCCGGCGAAGACCACGACGAAAGAATATTCGTCGCGCGCCGCCGTACGGATGTCCGTGTCGGACAGCGCGCACAGATCGCGCGGGCTCGCATCGGGATCGCCCACCGGGCGCGCATACGACGGCTGCGTGGCGGCCGTCGCGCGTGGCGGAATCGCGAGCGGATGGTTGTGCCAGATGGCGATGGTGGCCGCCGGGCACGGGCCGAACGACGCGGCTTCCGCCTCCGAACGGACGGGGTCGGGCATCACGAAGCCCGTGGCCACGGCCGTTCCGCCGTCCAGTGATCCCGTGAGGCAGAACACGATCTCGTGGTGCAGCCCTGCGGCCAGGACGCGCAGCCGCACCAGGAGGCCGGCGTCGAGGACCAACCGGGTGGGAGGATCGGCGTCGCGTGAGCGCGCGGCCGCCGGCGCCGCCAGCGCCCCGAGCCCCAGGGTAAGCCACGCCGCCGCGAGCCACGGGCGGTAGCTCGCCTTGCCGGCCTTGCCGTGTCCTGTGCGACGACTCCCCAAGAGATTGCTCCTCCCTGGCTATTCGGTACTTGCAAGAGCGGTGCCAGGCCGTGATCACGCTCACGGCGGGTCCGGGGTATAACACACCAGCGATGCGCAAGTACCTCCCGTTATTGCTGTCCCTCGGCGCCTGCGGCCCACCGGCGCCGCAGGGCGCCGAGCGAACCGCCAGCACCGATACGGCGCCGGCGATGTCGCGTATCGCGGCGGTTACCGTCCCGCAGGACACCGCGTTCGCAGGCACCACGGAGTCAACGCACCGGACCCGGCCGGGCGTTCCCCCGCGTCTCCTGCGAGGTGTCAGCGTCGACTCGATGGCGACCTACGACCGCATCGTCTTCGAGTTCGCGGATACCGTACCCGGCTACCACGTCGAGTACGCCACCCGGCCGGTCGTGCGCTGCGGGTCGGGCGACCCGGTGACGGTGGCGGGCACGGCGCGGCTGGTGGTACGGCTCCAGCCCGCGCGGGCGCACGACGATCGCGGAAACTCGAGCGTCGAGCGCCGCGCATGGAGCCCCGGACTGCCGGCAGTGAAGGAGATGACGCTGATCTGCGACTTCGAGGGTCAGGTGGAGTGGGTGCTGGGCGTCGGGGCCACGCGGCCGTACCGCGTGACCGAGACGGACGAGCCGCCGCGCGTGATCCTCGACGTGCGGCGCGGGCCGTGAGCAGACTCGCGAGGGCGCGGCTCAATGCGCGGCTGAAGCCGCGGCTCGGCCCAGCCGCTGAAGCGGCGATCCTTCTCACGCTCATCGCCGCCTGCCGCGGGTCGCCCGGTCGGCCCGAGCCCTGCCCCGAGGCCGGCGTCGCGAGCTTCCGCGTCGCAGCCCGTCCCTCTTCCTACGATTCGCTGTTCGCGCAGGCGAGTGCCGAGTTCGGCGTTCCGGCCGGCCTCCTCAAGGCCCTGGGTTGGGTCGAGACGCGGTGGCAAATGGTGCGCGGCGCCGAGGAGTTCCCGGGGCGGCCGGCGGCGTTCGGCGTGATGGCGCTCCGGGGCGACGCCCTCGAGCGGGGCGCGGCGCTCGCGGGCGTGACGGCCGAGGCGGCCCGGACTGACCCCGCGGCGAACATCCGGGCGGCTGCCGCCCTGCTCGCGGCGTACGCCGCGGAGCGGGGAGGCGACTGGGGCGCGGCGGCCGCGCGCTACAGCGGCATCGACCTCCCGCGGGGGCGCGACGCGTACCTGCGGGAGGTGAACCGCGCGCTCGGCGCCCCCCGCGCCGCCGCCGCGTCCACGTCGTGCCCGCCCCCGGAGGGGGGCGCGCCCGACTACGCACCGGCCGTGTGGCGCCCGTCGCCCAACTTCAATCAGCGGCCGACGGACGCCACGGGCACAATCCACGCGATCATCATCCACACCTGTGAGGGCAACTACACGGGCTGCTGGAGCTGGCTCACGAACCCCATCTCGCAGGTGAGCGCGCACTACGTCGTGAACGAAGACGGCAGCGAAACCTCCCAGCTCGTGCGGGAGCCGGACCGTGCGTGGCACATCGCGGCGATGTACCGCTGCGCCCTGAATCGCCAGCACGAGTGCTGGCTCGAGGGGACGCAGAGCAACCACTTCACCGTGGGGATCGAGCACGCGGGGTTCGCGTTGCAGGAGTCGTTCCCCGTGTCGCAGCTCGAGGCGTCGGCGGCGCTGGTGTGCGACATCTCGCGCGACCGCGCGATCCCGCGCGACTGGCAGCACATCCTGGCGCACGGGCAGCTCCAGCCCGAGAACCGAACCGATCCGGGTCCCAATTGGCCGTGGATCCCATGGGTGCATCGGGTCCAGGCGCACTGCGGGGAAGTGGTGGTGGACGACTCTGCGGAGTTCAACGATGCGAGCGTGGCCGCGGCCACGGTGCCCGCGGGCTGGCTGGCGACGGACCAGACGCCCGATTACTACGGTGTCGGATATCGCTGGGCGCCCACGGCGCCCGATGCCGCGGATGGCGCCGTCTTCTCGTTCCGGCTCGACTCCACCAGCGCCCGCACCCTCGACGCGCGCTGGACCAGCGGCGCCAACCGCTCCACGCGCGCCGAGTTCGCCGTGGTGACCGCGACGGACGACACGCTCGCGAAGGTGCCGATGGACCAGACGGCGAGCGGCGGCCCGTGGCACGAGCTCGGCACGTGGACGTTCCCCGCGGGATGGAATCGGGTGGTGCTGCTGCGGCGGGACGCCAGCGGCTCGGTGGTGGTGGCGGACGCCGTGCGGGTGCGGCGGTAGCAGCGTCGAAAGGGTCCGGTTCGGGCGGACCACGCGGCTCGACGTCCGCCTGGCGAAGTCGGTGGGAACGGTGACGGGCCACCGCGCCGAGATCAGGTGGACCTGTTCAACGTGCTCGCCCCGGCGCGTCCTAAAGGACGCCTGTGTGCGAGCGTCCTTCAGGACCCCCCCGCCCGCGGGCGGCAAGCCGTAGCACCCAGTAGCCGACCGTCGCGCCCGCGGCGCCCCAGACGACATCCCACGGATCGCCGCTTCGCTCGGGGAGCGGGCCCTGGGCGAGTTCGATCAACCCGGCCAGCACTGTCACGGGGCCGATGACCGCCAACGGAATCGGCTGCCCGCGCGACAGGGCCTCCCAGTAGAGCAGACCCCCCAACGTCGCGAACAAGCCGAAATGCGCGGCTTTGTCGAACCACGACGGCACGAGGTCCCACGCCGCGTCGGGCACGGGCAGGAGCGTCAGACCGAGGACCAAGGCCGTGTACACGGCCACGATCAGGCGGCGGCGTGGGAGCGACAGGGACATGGGACACGAATCTTACTCTCCCCCGCGAGCCGTCGCCCGGTCCGCCCACAACTTCCAGGCGAGCCACAGGCCGTAGATCGCCACGGCCACCCCGCCTTGCCACAGCGTCTCGTGCGCCAGGGCGAACCGGCCCGGCTCATGCACCCCCAGGTAGAACAGGTGCACGAGCCGGACGAAGTTCAATGCGACGAACAGCGGAACGGCGATCACCACACCGACCAGCCGGCGGCGCCGCTCCACCGGGTAGGCCAGCGTCGCGACGGCGAGCAGCGTCGCACCGATCACCGGCGTGCAGCCGCGAGAAATCTCCACGCCGAACCCCGCCGGGTGGTAGATGGTCGTCCCGTCGCGAACGGCCTCCATCCCCACCGCCCGGATGAGCGCCACGGCGACCTCGGCCGTGGCCGTCCGCACGTCGACCAGCGCGGCGCCCAGTACCTCGTCGCGGAACAGCAGCCAGGCAGCGGCGGCGAACACGCACAACGCCGCGACAAACCGCAGCTCGTCCCGCGAGGCCCGGAAGACCACCGCGTTTACTCGGTCCGAGGCACGTGGCGCCGGCGAAACAACGCGGTAACGCCCAGCGCCGCCACGAGCAGCATCAGCGCGATCACACCAAGGCTCGGCACCCTGACCACCTTGGTGGCCGTCGCGCCGTCGGCCGTGGCGGTCAGGTTCGTCGTGCCCCGTTCCCCCGCCGTGAGCGTGGCGCCGGCGCGACCCGACGCATCCGTGCTGGCCGCGCTGGGAGCCACGGCGGCCACGCTCGGGTCGTCCGTCCGGAATGCGACGCCCACGCCCGCCCGCGGCGTCCCGCCTTCGGTCACGGTCGCCGTGACGGTCGCGGTCTCACCGCGCCGGTACCGCTTGTCGGGATCGAGGGCCAGCGTGACGGTCATGGCGCCGCGGGCGGCGCTGAGCAGGCCGGCGCCACATGGCCGCGGGCACTGGGTCGAGGTGCGCCGGAGTGCGTTCGCGCGAAGCTCATCCGTGAGCCGCGCGGTTGTGAGTGCCGGATCCTGGGCGAGCCAGAGCGCGGCGACGCCGGCCACGTGCGGCGCCGCCATGGACGTCCCGTTGTAGAAGGCGTAGCCACCCCGCACCGTGCTGAGGACGCCGTCGGGGTTGCCGTCCCCGTTGTCGTCCCGGCTGACGTCCCCGCCCGGAGCCATGATCTCGATCGTGGCCCCGAAGTTCGAGTATCGCGTGGCCAGATGGCCCCGGGCGTCGCTCGCGGCCACCGTGATCACGTTCTCGCAGCTCGCGGGCACGACGGCCGAGGCGTCGGTGGCCTCGTTCCCCGCCGCCACCACCACGACCGCGCCGGCCCTCACGGCGTCGTTGATCGCCGCCTGCATGGCGGGCGTGGCCGCGCAGGACAAACCGGCCGGCGAGCCGAGGCTCATGTTGATCACCTTGGCCGGCGTCGGGTTGGCCGGCACGCCGGGGACCGCGAGGCCCGCAGCCCAGCGGATGGCGTCGTTGATGTCGGACGTCAGCCCGCCGCACTTCCCGAGGACGCGGACCGGCTGGACGCTCACGCGGTGATTCACGCCGGCGACGCCCACGCCGTTGTCGGTGCGGACCACGCCCACGGTCCCGGCGACGTGCGTGCCGTGCCAGCTGCTCGGGAGATCCACCGGCGGATTCCCCGGGCCGCACTCGCCGGCCCGCATCCCGTCGCCCGGATCGGTGGGGTCCGCGTCCCGTCCGTCTCCGTCGTTGGCGATCGACGGGTCGCTGATCATGTCGCGCCCGGGCACCAGGTTCGGTGAGCCGGAGATGTCCTCATGGTCGGGGAGGATCCCGGTATCGAGGATGCTCGCCACGGTGGTGCCGCTGCCGGTGCCACGCTGCCAGGCGAGCGGCAAGCTGATCCCGCCCGGCGACTGGCCGGCGGCCGTCCCGTTGTCGTGGTAGTGCCACTGATCGTCCCACCGCGGATCGCTCGGCTCGTCCTGCGCCTGCCCGGGCGCGGGCGCCCTGTCCCCGACGATGTACAGGCGGTAGTTCGGCTGCACGTACTCGACGTCCGGGTCGCCGCGCAGCGTCTCGAGGAGCGCCAGCGTGCGCCGCCGGGCTTCCGCGTCGGCCATGGCACCGATGACGGCCGGCGGGACGCGGTACAGGTACTCCGCCCCGTACAGGAGCGCGACCACGGTATCGAGCCCGAGGGTGCCGAGGCGGGCGGGCGCCATGGCGCGGCCGGTGCGCATCTTCACGATAAGCTGCCCCGGCGCGAAGGTGGGCGTGCTGGGAACGTTCCGCTCGAGAACGTCTTGCGCGCGGAGGTCCGCCTTCCAGGTGAGGCCCGCGACCATCAGGATCAGCGGCAGGGTTCGTACGCTCATGGTGTGCTCCTCGCGAAAGCAGGCGCGACGCCCGGCGGGCGCGAGGCGGGCACGCAGCGATGGAACTGTCGAGTGGCAGGGGGGAAGGGCGGCGATGCTCGGCACGGCAGCGGCCACCCTAGACTAGATTACACCAGCAGGTGTCGCACCATCTTACGCTTCAACCGGGACGACTGCAAGTTGGACCCATGCCCTGTTTCGGACGGCGTCCGGGGATGAGAGTCGCGGCGGCCCTGCCGGCGGCAATGCTGGTCGCAGCAACGGGGGGCCCCTGCCAAAGCCCATCGCCGAGCAATGCGCCCCGGATGACAGATCCGCGACTGGAGTTCACCGTGACCGGCTCGGCCGAGGCGGCCGGGCCGGACACGGTCGCGGTTACGCGCGTCACGGCGGACAGCGTGACGCTCGAGGGAACGATGTCCGCGCCCAACCCGTGCTACTCGATCGAGCCGACCTTGTCGACCGAGGGCTCGTCGCTCCGGTTGTCTCTGGCTGCCACCGCTCGGCCAATGATCTGCCCGCAGGTCCTGGTCCGCTATCGGTACGAAGCGCGCATCACCGCGCTCGCACCCGGCACCTACGCGCTCGCCGTGACGTATGCCTATCCCAACACGGGGTGGGAGCGGCGGGTGTTCGAGCTCACGGCCCGGGTGACCGGCAGCTAGAGCCGGGTGTGCCAGCGCACCCGGGTCTTCACCGAGACTGTACCGGTTGTCCGTGAACACGGCGCCCTGCCGCTCCCAATGCACGCTCGCCCGATACTCCGCCATACCGACCTCCTGCCCGTTCCCGGCTACCCGACGTACCGCGCCACCGCCATCGCCGCCACGGCGAAGATGAGGAGCGACGCCACCACGCGCCCGACGGCGGCGCCCCGGGCGCGCAGACGTTGAACCTCCGCCGGATCGCTCGACGCGGCGGCCCGGACCATCGCCGGCCGCATCACGAGGATGCCGAGCAGGAAGGCGATCAGCGACGCCACGGCCCCCGCGGTGAGGGTCACACCGGTGCGCGTGGCCATCAGGCTCGCCATGCCGCCGTACACGCGCTGGATCAGCCACACGCCCGACGCAATCGTGAGCAGCGCGATGATCGGCATGACGGTCATGACCCCGCGGCGCTGCAGCGCCGCCATGACCTTGGCGCCGTCCGGCCCGGCGTCGCGGACGGCGGGCGTGAGGAAGAAGACCGTGAAGGCCATCATGCCCACCCACAGGGCACCCAGCACGATGTGAATGAGGCGCAGAGTAATCAGCAGTTCCACGGCACATCCCTCCGGTGAAAGCCTCCGATGACGACTTCAGGCCGCCGCGCCCTCAATCGCCGGCGGCCAGACCTTGTAGAGCACTGGCGTAACGATGCGCGCCAGCACGGTGGATGACACCAGCCCGCCGATAATCACCCATGCCAGCGGGGCGTACAGCGCGTGCCCCTGTAACGCCAGAGGCAGGAGCCCGCCGATCGCCGTCAGGCTCGTCAACACGATGGGCAGGAACCGCACCTCGCCGGCCTTGCGAATCGCATCCTCCAGCCCCATGCCCTGGGCCCGCAGCTGGTTGGTCAGGTCCACCAGCAGGATCGAGGTCTTGATCTCGATGCCGATCAGCGCCACGAAACCGATGGTGGCCGTGAACGACAGCGTATTCCCGGTCAGGAATAGCGCCAGGATACC
>JBOHSV010000067.1:0-10407 GCA_050921735.1 Gemmatimonadales bacterium
GCGCTGCACCGGTTTCACACCCGCCTGGCGCGCTACAAGCTCCAGGAGCGCCGGCTCGCGAAGGACACGTTGACCAGAGATGAGACGGTCATCGCGGCGGTCCGCGCACACGCCGCCGAGCACGGCATGCCCGAGGCCCGCGTGTGGCGGCGCGTGCACCGGTACATCGACGAGATCGTGCCCCACTTCAACGTCCTGTCGTACTACAAGCTCGGCTACAACCTCGCGAAGCTGTTCGTCAACCTGCTCTACAAAGTGAGCGTGGACTACCAGGACGAGGCCGCGCTCGAGCGCATCCCCAGGCGCGACGTGGTGGTGTACGTCATGAACCACCGCTCCAACGCCGACTACATCGTGGTCGCCTACGTCCTGGCGTACGGCGTGCACATCAGCTACGCCGTGGGCGAGTGGGCCCGGGCCTGGCCCCTGGAATACGTGTTCAAGAGCTTCGGGGCCTACTTCATCCGGCGGCGCTTCCGGGAGCCGCTGTACCACGCCGTGCTCGAGCGCTACGTCCAGCTCATCACGCGGAACGGCGTGACCCAGGGGTTCTTCCCCGAGGGCCGCCTGGCACGCGACGGGCGACTCGGCGCGCCCAAGCTGGGCCTGCTGGACTACGTCTGCCGCAGCCTGCTCGACCCGGCGTTCGCGGGCGGGCGCGACATCTGGTTCGTCCCCGTCGCCATCAATTACGACCGCGTGCTCGAGGACCGGTCGCTGATCCGCGAGCTGACCGACGAGCGGGACCGGCCCGGCCGGCTCTCGCAGCTCGCCACGGTGGCGCACTACGTGGTGTGGAACACCGCGCGACTCATCACCGGCCGGCTGCGGCGCTACGGCCGCGCGGCGGTGAACTTCGGCACGCCACTGTCCCTGCGGGCGTGGCTCGGCGCCGCGCCCGAGGGGGCGGGGGGGGTGCTCGGCTGGCCCCGGGAGCGGCGCCTGCCGGAGCTCGAGCGCCTGGCCCGGGAGCTCGTCCGGCGCCTCGGCGCGATCGTCCCGGTCACCCCGGTGCCGCTCGCCGCCGCGGCCCTGCTGTCGTTCGAGCAGACCGCGGTGCCGCTGGGCGCGACGCTCGAGCGCATGGACCAGCTGCGCGACCGCCTGCTCGACGTGAACGGCAAAGTTGTGCGCGGGGGCGCGCGCATCGGGGACGTATGGGACCGCGCGTGGCGCATGCTCCGGATGCGGCGGCTCGTGGTCCGGGACGGCGAGACGCTCGTCATCCTGCCGCGCGGCCGGCCGCTGCTCGAATACTACGCGAACTCCATCGCGCACCTGCTGCCGGTGCGCGGCCCGCGGCTGCCGTTTCACAAGGAGCACGAAGTGGAGACGGATCTCCGCCGCCTCCGCCCGACCACGTAATTGCGAAATGCGGAATGGCTCTGCCAGGTTCTTGATGCTGGCGCCACCATTCCGCATTCCGAATTCCGCATTCCGCATTAGTCTTCTCTCATGTCCCGCCCCCTCGATCTGCCCTCGTTGAAGCCCGGCGACCGCGTGCAGGACACGCTGCTCGTGCTCGACACCGGGCAGAAGAGTTTCGACGGCAGCACCTACATCATCCTGACGCTCGGGAACGCCACGGGGCGCATCACCACGGCGCCGTTCTGGGAGGAGGACCGGCCGCTGGTGGAGGGCATCCGGCGGGGGCACGCGGTCCAGGTCATCGGCGAGGTGCAGGAATACCGCGGCCGGCCGCAGCTACGCGTCACGGCCCCGCTGCACCTCCTCCCGGCCGGCGCCGCGGATCTCTCGCGCCTGCTCCCGTCGGTGGGCGACGTGGGCCGGTACTGGGAAACGCTCGACGGGTGGCGCCGCGAGCTCGAGAACCCGCGGATCGCCAGGGTCGCGGCGCTGTTCTACGACGACGACGAGTTCCGCGGCCGCTACGGGCGCTGCCCGGCCTCGATCTCGGGCCACCACGCCGCGCTGGGCGGACTGCTGAAGCACACCGTCGAGGTGGCGGCGATTGCGCGCACCATCGCGCGCGTGTGCGGAGCGGACGCGGATCTCGCGCTCGCGGGCGCCCTGCTGCACGACATCGGCAAGCTCGAGAGCTACCGCTGGGACGGGCTGTTCGACTACACCGAGGCCCATTACCTCGCGGGGCACGTGGTGCTGGGGTCCCTGATGCTGGACCGCCGGCTCGCCCGTGAGCCTGAGCCGCCGTGCAGCGCGGAGGAGCGCGCCGCGCTGCACCACCTGATCCTGTCGCATCACGGGCGGCGCGAATTCGGGAGCCCGGTCGTCCCGGCCACGCTCGAGGCCGAGGTGCTGCACTGGGCGGACGAGGCCAGCGCGAAGACGGCGAGCCTGGCGGACGCCTTACGCAGTGCGGAGACCTTCGGGGCAAAACTGCGTCGAACGAGGACGTCGAACACGGGCGTCTAACAGAGGCGTCGAACGGCCGCGCTCGCGCGATCGAGCTCGTCCAGCACCGCCAGCAAGAGTTCACGAACGATGAAGTCATCCGTGCTCAGGCCCGCGACGCGAACGGAGCAACGCGCGGCGCTGAGGGCGTCGGCCAGCTGTTCGATGGCCGCTGCCCTGCCCCGCAGGCGTTCGTCGGGCATCCTGTGGCTCGGCATGACTGCGCGTAAGGTGAGTCGGTGGCGCGTAAGAGCAGAGCCCGTTTTTCTTCGCAGGGTGCTCGGATTATGCGCGCACCCACGCTTCGGTTCGACGCCGTTGCTCGACGCATTCGTTTGACGCCTTTCAAGTTCGTGCCGCATACCGCCGACATCGCCGCGGAGCTCGTCGCGGCCGACGAAGCGGGCCTGCGCCAGGCGGGGCTCGACGCGCTTCGGGAGCTGCTGGTGGGCTCGAGCCCCGTCGCGCCGCGGGAGCGGCGCCCGGTCCCGCTGCGCGGGGCCGACCCGACCGAGCGGTTGGTTCACTTTCTCCAGGACGCGCTGTATCTCTTCGACACGGACCGATTCGTGCCGGCGCGGGCCAGCGACGCCGGGATTGCCGGTGAGCCCTTCGATCCGGCGCGTCACGAGCCAAGACCGGAAGTCAAGGCGGTCACCTTTCACGGAGCGGACGTGCAGCAAGGCGCCGATGGACGGCTGCACGCGACCATCGTCTTTGATGTCTAGCCTGACGGCTGATGGCTGACGACATTCGCATGGAACGGATCGACGCGTACCGGTGGCGGGTGCCGAGGCAGGGCGGCATGCGCACCGACGGCCTCATCTTCGCCGACGAAGGCCTGATGAAGGACCTCGAGGGCGACCAGGCGGTCCAGCAGGTCGCCAACGTCGCCCATCTCCCGGGGATCGTCGGCCCCTCGATCGCCATGCCGGACATCCACTGGGGATACGGCTTCCCCATCGGCGGCGTGGCGGCCTTCGACTTGGAGCAGGGCGTCGTCTCGCCGGGCGGCGTGGGATACGACATCAACTGCGGCGTGCGCCTGCTGGTGGCGCCGCTGACGCTCGACCAGGTCCGACCCCGGTTGCCGGAGCTCGTGGACGCGCTGTTCGCCACCATCCCTTCGGGGGTGGGCGCTTCGCGCTCGGACGTGAGGCTCGATCGGCGGGAGCTGGATCGCGTGCTCCGTGGGGGCGCCCGCTGGGCCGTCGAGGAGGGGTACGGCCACGCGGGCGACGTCGCGGCGATCGAGGCGGGCGGCGCGCTCCCCGACGCCGACCCGGACTGCGTCTCGGACCGCGCGAAGGAGCGCGGCAAGAGCCAGCTCGGGACGGTGGGAAGCGGGAACCACTTCGTGGAGGTGGGCCACGTAGCGGAGACGTATGACGCCTCGGTGGCGGCGCGCCTGGGGCTCGAGCCCGGGCGTGTGACCGTGTTCATCCACTCGGGATCCCGCGGGCTCGGGTACCAGGTGTGCGACGACTCGCTCGACACCATGCTCCGCGCCGCGGCGAAGTACGGGATCGCGCTGCCCGACCGCCAGCTGTGCTGCGCGCCGCTCGCGAGTCCCGAGGCCAAGCGCTACTGGGGTGCGATGAACGCCGCCGCGAACTACGCGTTCGCCAACCGCCAGCTCATGGCGCACTACGCGCGCCGCGCCCTGGCCAAGGTGTTCGGCGGCGACGCGGCCGAGCGGACCCACCTGGTCTACGACGTGTGCCACAACATCGCGAAGATCGAGACGCACGACGTCGGCGGCGCCAAGCGGCGCGTGTGCGTGCACCGCAAGGGCGCGACCCGGGCGTTCCCGCCGGGCCATCCGGAGCTGGCGCCTCAGTTCCGGGACATCGGCCAACCCGTCCTGATTCCGGGCGACATGGGGCGGTACTCGTACGTGCTGGTCGGCACGGACGGGGCCTTTAAAGAGACCTTCGGCTCCACCTGCCACGGCGCCGGCCGGATGTTGTCGCGCCACAAGGCGAAGCAGCTAGCCCGGTCGCGCAACGTCCCCAAGGAGCTCGAGGCGCGGGGAATCCTCGTGCGGGCGGCCACGCGGGCGACGGTCGACGAGGAGATCCCCGAAGCGTACAAGGACGTGGCGCGCGTCGTGGACGTCGTGCACGCGGCGGGGATCGGCCGCAAGGTGGTCCAGCTCAAGCCGGTGGGGGTGGTGAAGGGGTGACGGGGAGGGTGTAGATTCCCCGGGCCCATGGACCAGACCCCCCCCGGCAGTCGCCAGCGTCCCACCGGCCGTTATCTCGCGCTCCTTTCGCTCGCCGCGCTCGGCGTCGTCTACGGCGACATCGGGACGAGCCCGCTGTACGCGATTCGGGAGGCCTTCCACGGGGCCCACTCCGTGGCCCCGACGGCCACCAACGTACTCGGCGTCCTCTCGCTCATCTTCTGGTCGCTGGTGTTGGTCATCTCGGTCAAGTACCTGGCGTTCGTGATGCGCGCCGACAACAAGGGCGAGGGGGGCATCCTGGCGCTGCTGGCGCTGATCCAGCGTGGCCGGGCGAGCCGCAAGCGGACGCCCCGCCGGATCATCGCCGTCCTCGGCCTGTTCGGCGCCGCCCTGATGTACGGTGACAGCGTGCTCACACCGGCGATCTCGGTCCTGAGCGCCGTCGAGGGACTCCAGGTCGCGACACCGGCGCTGGCGCCCTGGGTGATTCCCCTGACGGTCCTCATTCTCGTGGGCCTGTTCCTGCTCCAGAAGCGGGGCACCGCCGGCGTCGGCGCCCTGTTCGGTCCCGTGATGATCGTCTGGTTCGTGACGCTCGCGGTGCTCGGGACGCTGGCGATCGCGCGCGAGCCGAGCGTGCTCGCCGCGGTCAGCCCGCACCACGCGGTCGTCTTCTTCCTCGAGAACGCGGGGCGCGGCTTTCTGGTCCTGGGAGCCGTGTTTCTGGTCGTGACCGGCGGGGAAGCCCTCTATGCCGATATGGGCCACTTCGGCGTCCGGCCCATCCGCCTCGCCTGGTTCGGCCTGGCGCTCCCCGGCCTGCTGCTCAACTACTTCGGACAGGGCGCGCTGGTGCTGCGCGACGCGACCGCCGTCGTGAGCCCGTTCTACCGCCTGGCACCCGCGTGGGGCGTCTACCCGCTCATCGCTCTGGCCACAGCCGCCGCGATCATCGCCTCTCAGGCCGTGATCTCGGGAGCGTTCTCGCTTACGCGCCAGGCGGTCCAGCTGGGGTACAGCCCGCGGGTGAAGATCGAGCACACGTCGTCACGCGAGATGGGCCAGATCTACATCCCGGGCATCAACTGGGCGCTGCTCGTGGTCACTATTGCCCTGGTGCTGGGCTTCCGGACGTCGAGTAACATCGCCGCGGCCTACGGCGTGGCCGTGTCGAGCGAGATGGTGATCACGACGGTCTTGCTCTACATCCTGAGCCGCGAGGTGTGGGGGTGGAGCCACGCGAAGGCGGGCGCACTGGCGGCATTCTTCCTGACGATCGATCTCGCGTTCCTCGGCGCGAACGCGCTGAAGATCCCGCAGGGAGGGTGGTTCCCCCTGGCGGTCGGCGCCGCAGTCTACACGCTCATGACCACCTGGCAGCGCGGCCGGCAGATCCTGGCCAAGCGCATGCAGGAACGCACCGTCCCGCTCAAGCTCCTGCTCGCCGATCTCGCGGCCGAGCCGCCGATCCGCGTCCCCGGGACCGCCATCTTCATGTACGGCACGTCGGACGGGACCCCGCCCGCCCTGGTCCACAACCTCGCGCATAACAAAGTCCTGCACGAGAAGATCGTGTTCCTCACGGTCGTCACCGAGGAGGTGCCGCACGTCCCGCCCGCCGAGCGCGTGACGGTGAAGCGGCTGAGCAAGGGCTTCAACCAGGTGACGGCGCGCTACGGCTTCATGGAGGACCCGGACATCAACGAGATCCTCGACGCCTGCCGCGCGAAGGGGCTCGATATCAACATCGAGGGCTCGACGTTCTTCCTCGGCCGCGAGACTCTCATCGCCACCGACCGCCCCGGCATGGCCCAGTGGCGCGAGCGGCTGTTCTCGTTCATGTCGCGCAACGCGCTGCGCGCCACGGCGTTCTTCAAAATCCCCCCCAACCAGGTCTTCGAAGTCGGGGCGCAGGTGGAGCTGTAGTCCACCACGCACCACACACCGAGGCGCTATGCTCCTGGCAATCGCCGCAGCCGCAACTCTGTCCGCGCAGCAGCCGGCGGATTTGATCGTCACGAACGCCCGCATCTACACGGCCGACGCGACGCGCCCCGTGGCCGAGGCGATGGCCGTGCGGGCCGGCCGGATTCTCTTCGTGGGGAGCCGGCGGGGCGCCGAAACACTCGTCGGGCCTCGCACCGAGCGGCTCGACCTGGGCGGCCAGACCGTCATCCCCGGCCTGGTGGACGCGCACGCGCACCTCCTTGGCCTCGGCCAGGCGCTGCGCCGGGTGAGCCTGGTGGGCACCACGTCCTACGATGAGGTCATCGCCCGGGTGGCGGAGCGCGCCAAGAGCGCGCGGCCGGGCGAGTGGATCCAGGGCCGCGGCTGGGACCAGAACGACTGGCCCGACACCCGCTTCCCCACGCACGACGCGCTCTCGCGCGCCGTCCCCAACCACCCGGTGTACCTCACGCGCGTGGACGGGCACGCCGCGCTGGTCAACGCCAAGGCCCTCGAGCTCGCCGGCGTGACGCGCGAGACGCCCGACCCCGAAGGCGGCCGGTTTATCCGCGACTCCGCCGGCACGCCCACGGGCGTGCTCATCGACCGCGCGCAGGGTGTCGTGAGTCGCGTCATTCCGGCCGCCTCCCGCACCGAGATTCGCGACGCCACGCTGGCCGCCATCGCCGAGGCCAACCGCTGGGGCCTGACGGGCATCCACGATGCCGGGGTCGGGCCCGAGACGATCGAGGTGTACGAGGAGCTGGCGCGGAGCGGCCGCTACCACCTGCGCAACTACGTCATGGTCCGCGCGGACGACGAAACGCTGGAGCGGTTCTTCCGCCGCGGTCCGCAGAGCGGCCTCTTCGGCGGCCGGCTGTGGATCCGGGCGGTCAAGATCACGGCCGACGGCGCGCTGGGCAGCCGCGGGGCGGCGCTGCTCGAGCCCTACGCCGACGATCCGGACAACACGGGCCTCCTGACCACCCCACCCGAGCGCATCCGGCGCGTCGCGGTGCGGGCGCTGCAATCGGGCTTCCAGCTCAACGTGCACGCCATCGGCGACCGGGCGAACCGCGTGGTGCTGGACCAGTTCGAGGCGGCGCTGCGCGAGGTGCCCGTCGCCGACCACCGGTTCCGGATCGAGCACGCGCAGATCCTTCATGACCGGGACATCCCGCGGTTCGCCGAGCTGGACGTGATCCCCTCGATGCAGGGGAGCCACCAGACGAGCGACATGTACTGGGTGCCGGCGCGACTGGGCGCGAGCCGGTCGCGCGGCGCGTATGCGTGGCGTTCCCTCCTGAACACCGGGGTCGTGATCCCCAACGGCTCGGACTTCCCGGTCGAGGCGGTGAACCCGCTGATCTCGTTCCACGCGTTCGTGACGCGCCAGGACGGCGACAACTTCCCGCCGGGGGGCTGGTTCCCCGCGCAGCGCACGACGCGCGAGGAGGCGCTGCTCTCCATGACGCTGTGGCCCGCGCACGCGGCGTTCATGGAGCAGGAGACGGGCTCCCTCACGGCCGGAAAGTACGCGGACTTCGTGGTGCTCGACCGGGACGTCATGACGTGCGCGCCGGAAGACATCCTGGGGACCACCGTGGTGATGACGGTACTTGGCGGCCGGGTCGTGTATCGGAACCAGTCGACGTAATACCTTCACCGCAGAGGGCGCAGAGGTGTTTCTGGAAGTTCATAAACGAGGCGCCGAATGCCCGCGCTCAGCCGCTTGACGTTGAAGTTGATAAGCAAACCAACGTGACGTCCGGAGAGCTTGAGATACGACAGTAGCTGCGCTTCATGGATGGGCTCGATGTGGGTTACTGCCGTTAGCTCGACGATCACTTCGCGTTCCACCAGCAGATCGATGCGGTAGCCGGAATCCACTCGGACGCCCTTATAGGTGGCTGGTAGGGCCTTCTGTCGTTCCGCGTGTAGCTCCCGCTCAGCCAGCTCGTGCACCAGGCACGCTTCATACGTCGACTCTAACAGTCCTGGTCCGAGCGCCCGGTGCACCTCGATCGCCGCCCCGATGACTTGTGCGGTAAGCTCATTCACCCCCATCTCCGCGCTCTCTGCGATCTCCGCGGTGAACGCCTTAGAACTCCAGGTTGAACGTCAAGGTCGGCACCGGCGGCAGGAAGAGGCGCGGCCGGTACACGACCCGTCCCCCTTCGATCGTGGGAACCGCGGGCACCACCGGCGTGAACGCGAGGTTCAGGACCGTCACGCCGATGCGGCCCACCGAACGTCCCGGCCCGTCGATGTCCTTCTGCACCCCGAGGTCGAGGTGGCCCATCCACCCGCCCCGCGCCGAGTTTTCGGGTCCCAGCACGATCGTGGGGGAGGCGAAGCCGCCGCGACTGAGTGAGCCGTCCCCGGGGTGCAGGGCGGCCAGCTCCATCGTCCCCAGGGCGGGCGTGATGGGATCGGAGCTCATGAGGTCGGCGCGCACGTTGAGCCGCCAGCCCCGCCCGGTAAACCACGTGAGGAAAGCTCGGGCCTGGTGCCGCCGATCGTACCGCCAGGGGATCTCGGGCGCGTCCCCGCGGTCCCAGCGGCGCCGCGACCAGCCGAGCACGTACGCCAGGGCGAGGCTGCGGCGCGCGCCCGTCGCGCTCAGCTCGACATCCGCCCCGCGGACGCGGCCCCGGCCAAAGCGGAAGAAGCTGCCGGCCGTATCCGGCGCCGCCGGGCGGATTTCCCCGACCCCGTGCAGGTCGCTCGCGAACACGCTCGCGCGCAGCGAGAACCCCGGCTGCGCGCGCTTGATCTCCACCACGGCGTGATCGCCTCGGGGGAGCGGCGTGTCCGCCCGCCCGGCCGGGCGCCACAGGTCGTACACGCTCACGATGTCCTCGACGCCCGGCACGACTTCGGCGATCACGTGATAGAGCTTGGCCGTGCGCCCGGCGGCCACGCCGAGGGACCAGCCACGCCCCAGGTCGAGGCCGAGCCGGATGCGCGGCTGCCACGCCCGCACCACGCCGTCGGTATCGAGTCGCATCCCGAGCCGGGCGGTTGCGCGTCCGGCCCGATGGTGCAGTCCCGCGGTCACGGTCGCGACCAGGCCGTCGGACCGCGCGCTGGGCGCCGACAGCTCCCCACCGGTCACGCGATTGAGCATGCGGCGATGCCGCACTTCGCCGGCGAGCGATACGGCGCCGCTCGCCCGCACCCAGTGGAACCGCGCGCCGGCGGCGCTGGTGGAGAACCGGTTCGTGATGTCCGAGGCGCCGCGGATCTCGAAGCCCCGGACGTCTTCGCCGAACCGGCTCGTTTCGCCCCAGACCTCGACTTGGCCGCTGGCCCCGACGGCGAGCGGCACGCGAACGCCGAAGAGGGCGTTGTACCACCCCACGCCTTCTCCCGTCTCGCGGTGAAAGGCCCGGTCGCCGCTCCAGAACGCCGTCACGTGGATCGGGGCCCGCCCCCGCCCCCCGGCGCGATCACGAGGCGGGCATACACGTCGTTGAAGCGATAGGGCACGTCCTGAAACGGCCCGCCCAGGTGCTCGAGAAACCCGTGGCGCCAGCCGGCGAACCACCGGTGCGGGCCGATGGGCCCGCCGAGCCAGGCCGCCGCGCTCACCAGGCTGGCGTGCGCGCCGCCGTGGGTCTCGTCACCGCCCTCCCGCAAGTGGGCGTCCACGACGCCCGAGGTCGCGTCGCCGAACTCCTCGCCGAACGGCGCCACGGCGAGCGTCGCCGACTGAATCGCCTGCGGCATCAGGACGCTGAAGATCCTGCCGATATGAAACGGATTGATGAGCGTGAACCCGTCGAGGCGATACCCCACCGCGCCGGGGTCGGTGCCGCGTACGAAGGGCTGCGAGGAAAACGGGGTGGAGTACGCGACGGCGGGGGAGAGGGCGAGGCCGCGAAACACGTCGGGCT
>JBOHSV010000068.1:0-14891 GCA_050921735.1 Gemmatimonadales bacterium
TTCGGCGGGCCGGCGCGCTCGCGTCCGGCGAAACGCCACTGGCGGTCTTCGCCCCGCACGGGGCGACGCTGCGCCGCGGCCTGGTCGTGACGGGCACCCGGTACGTGCGGCCCACGGCGCCGCGGCCCCGGACCTACGCCCGTGAGGATACCGACATCCGGTTCGGGGTGCGGTGGGCCGGGACGCGGGGACCACGCGCGACGGTCGTGCTGGCGGCGGCGGGCGCCGCGCCCGATACGCTGTCCCGCGACCTCAGCCTGCGCGAGCTCCTGCAGTTGTTCCGGCTGTTGGTCACATCGAGGGAGACGCAGCCGCGCTAGCGGGCGAGCGGGCGGATCACCAGGCCGTGGACGCTCACCGCGTCCGGCGTGCCCAGGTCGCCCGGCGCCGTCAGCACGGCGCCGAGGATATCCTGCGTGCCGACCGAGATGCCGAACGCGAACGCCGCGCGGCGCAGCGAGCGGTCGGTGTCGAGGCGCACGAGGGCCGCGACCGGCGCGGGCCACTCCAGGCTCACGCGCGCGCCGAACGCGTACCCCGATACCGAGTCGCGCGTGATCAGCGCGTGGCCGGAGAGGGCCAGCGGCGGACCCAGCGGCGCCACCGTGGCCCCCGGGACGAAGGTGACGGGCAGCCGGGCGCCGCGTACGTCGGGTTCGCCGAGGTTGCTCACGGCTCCGCCGATCGTGACCGCCTGGTGCAGCGCGTACACCAACCCCACGTCCCACCCCGTCGCACTGGCGTCGCCGCGATACAGGGCGGCGGCGAATCCCGCCGCGAAGCCGCCCTCCGCGCCGGCGAACCCGAGCCGGTAGGTGTGCCCGGTGACCCCGGCGTCGAACGCGTCGCGCTGGTAGGAGAATCCGAGGCCGCGGGAGCTGAACCCGGCCGTCACCTGGCGGAGGCGCCCCTGCTCGCCGGGGTCCCGCACCGTGAGATCGAGGTGGATGGACGCCTGCCGCAGGACGGCGAGGCCGGCCGGGTTGACCCACACCGCCCGCGCGTCGGCGACGTCGGTGGGATGCAGGTAAAGCACCGCGCGGTTCGCGGCGACCTGGGAGGCCAGGAGGGCCGGCGTGCCGGCGGCCAGCAGTCCCGCGATCACCGCGCCCGCCCGCCCGGCCGGCCGGCCGCCGGGCACTAGGGCAGCACCGTCACGGTCGAATGCAGGACCTGCCGGATGGGAATCGTCACGCCCTGCGCGGGGAGCGAGACCGCGAGGTTCATCGAGTCCCGGGTCTCGCCGCCCAGGTACCGGCCGTCGCGCGACACGAACTCGACGGCCCGGCGCGTGCCGCTGCCCGTCAGCTCGTAGGGCTGGCCGGCCTGCTCGCCCACCCCCTCCATCGCGAACGTGCCGCGGACCTCGACCTTCAGGCACGGCACGCCGCCCCGCGCCTCCCACCCCACGGCGGCGGCCTGCTGGATCGCGTGGACGCGGACCTCGCCGGCGCTGCTCCGCTCGGTGGTCGTGAGCGTGTCGGTCCAGGCCGCGGTGGCGGTCAGACCGTCCGGCGGAAGGCGCGGGTAGAAGTCGCGGGGGTTGCCGAGGAACTGCGCGAACTGGCGCGCCGTGATCGAGTCGGACGGCGTCACGTCCCGCATCTCGCCGGACGCCGCGAGCCGGCCGGTGAACCGCAGACCCCGCGCCGCCGCGAAGTTGACGGTGGGCGGCACGAAGGAGCCCGAGTCGGCGACGAGCGAGTCGACGGCGTGGCTCACCGGATACCCGGCGCTGTCGGCCGGGCCGGTGATGATGGCGGTGAGGAACACGCGGTAGCTCATTTCGGTGGGCGGCTGACCGGCGAGCTCCTGCTCGACCCGCAACCGCCGGTGGACGGTGTAGCGCAGCGCCGAAGGGCCCAGCCGGATGGCGGTGGCCAGCGGCGGCGGCGGCGGAGCCACGGCGAGCGTGTCGCCGGCCGCGATCGGGGTCACGGGATCCGGCGCCGGCGTGGCGCAGGCCAGGGCGGCGAGGGCGGTCCCGATGCAGGGCAGCACACGCTTCACGAAACGACTCCCGGGTTTCAGGGGGTGGCGCGTTCGACCTTGGTGCGGCCGAAGATCGCGACCAACTCGGGTCCTTCGCTCGAGACACGGAGCAGCTTCCAGCCCCGCCTGCGCATGTCGGAACGCCAGGCGATGAGTTTCTCCCACTCCTCACTGGTGGTGCGGAACACCCGCAGCTCCGCCACCGATTCCCACTGCTGCGGGTACGGCTTGGACGTCACGGGAAGGAGCGGGGTGGGGGCATAAGCCGAGTTCTGTTACCCGTTGTCGGGTAGATGGTCATCTCTCTGGGATGGCTGTCGCCAGCCACCTCGTGCGGCCTACCCGCAGCTCGAGCGACCCGGGCCGGGTCTCGCTGCCTACTTGGCCTTGCTCCGACTGGGGGTTGCCGTGCCGCGCCCGTTGCCGGGACGCGCGGTGGGCTCTTACCCCACCGTTTCACCCTTACCCCTTGGATCCAGGGCGGTTTGTTTTCTGTGGCCCTGTCCGTCGCCTTGCGGCGCCCAGGCGTTACCTGGCAGTCTGCCCTGTGGAGCTCGGACTTTCCTCGACGCGGGGGCGAACCCACGCGCCGCGACCATCCGCCCCACCCCTCTCCAGCCGCGAAAGGTACCGGGCGGCCGGTGCCGGCGGCAAGCCTCGCCTAACCGCATCAGCGTGCGCTGGATAGCCGCCGGATCAAACGCGCCAGGCCGTCGGTCGCGCCCCGCGGGCCGAGCATCGGCGCGACCGTCCGGGAGTCGCACGAAGGCCGCGGGAGCACCTCGTGCCAGCGCCTGGTCCGGGCGCTCGACGAGCAGCACGTGATTCCGGCCTGCGGGAAAGGGCAGGAACCCCGCATCGTGCAGTGGGGACGGATGCCGGGGTACGGCGGGTGGTTGCGGCTCGAAGGCGCCGTCGGGCGCGCGGGAGGTGTCTCGCAGGGCGAAGTCGCCGATCACGATGCCCGTCCCCAGCGCTTCGAGCCACCGGTTCATGGCCCAGCGGTCGAAGAACCCCTCGCCGTCCGCCGAGTACCCGAACACGACCACGCCGCCCCCGGCCACCCAGTCGGTGAGGGCGGCCAGATCGCCGGCCGTGAGCCGATCGCTGGAGCGCTCCGGCTCGCGTCCGGCGAGCAGGACCAGGGTGCGGTACCGGGTGAGGTCGTCGCGGGTCAGGTGCGGATAGAAGCGGCGGTAGTGCACGCCGTAGCCCGCGTCGCGCCACGGGCGGGCCGTGGACTCGAGTGCCACGGGATCGGTGAGCGCGAGGTCGAGGAGCAGCACCCTCCCTCATCGCGCCAGCAATTCTAACTGTGCGAACCCCGCTTCTTCATGGATCGGGCCGGGCCGCCAGGCGATGGGCCGGGTGAAGAGCGGTCCCGCGTAGACGAACGTATGGTACTCGCCGCGCTCGCCGCACGGATCCACGCCGGGGAGCCGCGCCAGGTCCGTGGCGAAGGCGTCGTCCAGCGAGCGGCCGAGCCATGCGGGCGGCAGCTTGGCCGTTTCGACACAGGTGACGACGGCCTGCCCGCCGCCGCCGATGAACTCCTCGAGCAGCGCGGCGGGGTCTTCGTGCCACAAGGGGTCGAGGTGCTCGAGCCCGGCGCCGCGCACGCGCTCCTCGAACCAGGCGCGCACGTCGGCGAGGTGGATGTTGCCGAACACGACGCCCCGGTGCCCCGAGGCGACGACCCGGGCCAGAGCCGCCCGAAACGTCTCCTCGTAGCGCTCGGGCGGCGTGGGGTGCTGGTGCAGGCGCAGCCCCAGGGCGAACGCCTGGGCGGCGATCAGCTCGCGGCGCACGGCGTGAAACCGCACGCGGCCCGTGGCCTGGTCGTAGATGTTGACGAGGGTCGAGACGGCGAGGCCGCGGTGGCGGGCGCGGGTGAGGGCGAGATAGGAATCCTTGCCGCCGGACCACATTACCGCATACGAAGGCGTTGCGCGTTGCGCGCGACCGTCAGGGAGTCCTTTAGGGTTACGCGTGGTGGTCAGGGGGACGGGGTGTAGGGGAGCAACGCCTGACGCATCTCTTCGGCCGTCTGCCAGCGCTCCGACCGGGACTTGGCGAGGGCGCGGTGAATGGCCGCAGCGAGCTCTTCAGGGACGTCCTTTCGCAGGCTCCCGAGGTCGGGGGGCGGGTGACGCTGGTGCATGTCCAGCACGGCGGCGGCCGAGGGGGACGAAAACGGCGCCCGGCCCGCCAGGGACTCGAACAGCACGACGCCGAGCGAGTAGAGATCGGTGCGGCCGTCCACGTCCTGGGTGCCGGCCGCCTGCTCCGGGCTCATGTACTCCTCGGTGCCCACCACGAAGCCGCTCCGCGTCAACCGATCCTCGCCCGAGTGGGCGATCGCGCGGGCGATGCCGAGGTCGACCAGCACCGCGCCCTGGGGCGGGAGCACGACGTTGTCGGGCTTGATGTCGCGGTGGGCGATCCCGTGGCCGTGCGCGTAGGCGAGCGCTTCCAACACCTCGATGCCGATGAGCGCGGTGCGCTCCATGGGCAGCAGCCGATCGCGCCGGAGCACGTGCCGCAGGGTTTCGCCCGGCACGTAGGGCATCACGTACCACAGGAGGTAGTCGGTCTCGCCCGAATCCAGCAGGGGGGCGATGCGCGGGTGGTTCAGCTCGCCGGCGTAGCGGATCTCGCGCAGGAATCGGTCGGCGGCGACCGAGACGGCGAGCTCGGGGTGCAGCACCTTGATGGCGACCTTGCGGCCCCCCTGGTCGTAGGCCCCATAGATGGAGGCGTTGCCGCCCCGGCCCACGGCGGTGATCACCGTGTAGCGGTCACCCAGCGCCTGCCGCACCCGCCCGATGAGGTCCCGCCCTGGCACGGGCCTCCTTTCGTCACAGCGTGAGCCAGCACCACTCCCTGGTCAGGGGCGTCTTGTTCATCTGCACCCCGCGGTCTTTCGTGATCACGAGATTGTTCGAGTGGTTGTAGCCGAAGCCGCCCGCGGGGTCGTACAGCCCCGGCTCGTTGGAGAACATCATTCCCTCGGCCATGACGGTGTCGTCGCCCAGGGAAATGTAGGGCTTCTGGTGGCCTTCCATCCCGGCGCCGTGGGCGGGGCGGTGGTACACGTAGCGCTCGAGCCCGGCCCGCCGGGCGATCTCGAGGACTCGGCTCGCCACCGTGCGGCACTCGACGCCGGCCTTCGAGTGCTCCTGCTGGGCCAGCGTCATCTCGGTGTGCACGTCCCACATGCGCTTCTGGGCGTCGGTCATCGGGGCGATGTGGCAGGCGCGGTACCCTTCCCCGCCGTAGCCGCCGATCCGGACCATGATGCCGGAGAACTGGATGGCGTCGCCGCGCCGGATCTTCGAGTGGAAGAACTGGTTGGGGTGCGGGTAGGCGGTGCCGACGCCGGTGCGGCAACCGACGTTGATGGAGACGCCGACCGCCGTATGGGGGCGGCCGTCGCGCCGGATGTCGCGGAGGACGAGGTCCGTGCCGAACGCCTCGGCGGCGTGGCGCACGTCGAAGTCCGTCGCGTCGGTGCCGTGCTCCAGGACGTAGCGACGGCAGAACTCGAGGATCTGGTCGGCGTAGTCGATCGACCGCTGGGTGAGCGCGATCTCTTCGGGGGTCTTCACGACCCGCATTGCCATGGGGATGTCGCCGGCGTAGCGGAAGGTGGCGCGGGGCAGGGCTTCACGGAATTTCTTGAGCGTGCTCTCCGGCGCGTCCCAGTCGAGGGCGACGGTCTTGTTGCCGAGGCCGCGGCGGTCGAGTCCTTTCATCATCCAGGTCCACAGGTCGACGGTGCCCCGGGGGCTCGTGACCGGAGCCGTGCGGGGGTCGTTCTGGCTCTCGGCGTGTGGGTAGTCGAAGTAGAACTCGGCGTCGGTGATCCACCAGCTGGCGACGAGGTCGCGGTCCAGGCCGGGGACGAAGAGGGCCGGGTCGCCGGTGGCGGGGATCCACAGGGCCTCGGGGCGCTCGGTCTGGGAGTGGAAGTAGCCCGAGACGTAGAGGATGTTCCACTGGTCTTTGAGGAGCATGCCGTCGAGGTTCGCGGCCCGGAGCTTCTCCTGGAAGCGGGCGACGGTGCCGCGGTACCAGGAGATCGGCAGGCGGTCGGGGAGGTCCTGGAGGCCGGTGTCGCGGTCGCGCCGGGGGTTGGTCCACCACCACGGG
Source organism: Gemmatimonadales bacterium (assembly GCA_050921735.1). GTDB lineage: Bacteria > Gemmatimonadota > Gemmatimonadetes > Gemmatimonadales > GWC2-71-9 > DATLXT01. The sequence continues at coordinate 6,145 of JBOHSV010000068.1, forward strand.
ACGGCGCCGATGGCGTCGGTCGCGGGGGCGAGGGCGGCGGCGGAAGCGAGGAGTGAGGTGCGGACGAAGGCGCGGCGGGTGGGCATGGGGGCGACGCTCCGGGGTGCAGTGGGCTCAGAGAATAGGCGTCCCGAGGCTGAAAAACGGAAGGGCGGCTCCCGAAGGAGCCGCCCCCCAAACATGGTCCGTTACTGCCTCACGATCGCGATGTCGTCGAAGCCTGCCGCCGCATCGCCGCCGCTCAGGATAATTCTGTGGATGTCCCGCGCGGCTGGGTTCAAGAACGGCAGGTCCTGAAAGCCTGGAACCGGGGCACCGTCGATAATCAGGCTAGTCCTCCGGTCGATGCTTCTGCCGAGGCCTATCGTGAGCTCGAGAAGTTGTGCCACACCTGGCGTCCAACCGACGCCTGTGTCCTCTCCGTTCCATTTTAGCGCACCGGGCCCGTCCCAGGAGAAGAATCCGATTTGGGAGTTGTTCGAGCTCAGGATCTGCACGACGGTGGCGGGTCCGGTTGTGACATCGTCACTGACCACGGCGCGGAAACGCAGCACGAATACGCGACCCGTCGGTGGCCGTCCGGCGATGGTGCCGAAGAGGCCGAGCGCGCCCCCCTGCGTTCGCGTGAGCACGACTAGCCGGCTCGCGACGTCCCCGAGCCCGGTCTCCACGGTGACGGTACCACCGGCAGTTTCCACAGCACTCCAGGTGCCCACGATCGGCGTACCCGGGGCGCCGCCCACCTCGTCGGCGTCGAAATCGGCCTCGAAGATCACCCGGGGCGCGGCGCTCACCGTGTAGGTATCCGTCCGAGAATTGTTGGTCTCGTCGGACTCTGTAATGTCATCGTTGTGGTCGATAGTGGTGATCTGGACGTAGGTGCCCGCGTCGCGAACCACCTGGATGCAACACCGCACCGCACTCTCGTCTGGCCCGAGAGGGTCAAAGAGGGCGCCCGATATACCTTCTCTGCCCGGAAATGCGTCGCTTTCGGTGTCGGTCCCGACGCCGATCGGCGGTTCCGCGGTCGCGGTGCCCACGTTCGCGAATTCCTGGGTGATGAAGATGAGGTCCGCGTCGGTCGGGTCCGCCGGGGAGAACGTGACGTCGGTCACCACGAGATCCGGTGCGCCCGGTCGCGGGCTGACGGACAGGTCGTCGAAGATTGCGAAGGCATCGCCGGCTCCGGCGAACTGCACGCTGGCGATCCCGGTGGCAGATGCGCAGATGGTCTCGGGGACGTCAGGCCGAGACTCTCCGCGCGTCAGAAGCGCTCCGCTTGCGTCAAGGGCTTCGAGGAACCCGAACGCGCCTTTTTCGGGTCCGCCCTGGAAGCCTGTGGGCGCCACGTCGATACAGACAACGCGGACAGGCACGGCGAACCGCGCCTCGATTCGTCCGGCGGCGTTCTCACTGAAGTCCGAGGCCACGCCGTCGGGACACACCGTCACGCTATTGTTGCCCGACCTGACGCCGAACCCACCATCGGGAAGCGGCCCATGACCATTGGCGTACACTTCGTTGCCCGTGCCGCACAGGCCCGTGCCGGTTCGAGTGAAGGTGACGCCCTGCGAGGCGTAGAGCGAGTTGACCACGCTGCCCGACGTGACGGGGTTGCCTCCGGGGTCCGTGTCGAAGTTGATCGTGAGTCCCTCGGCTCTCGCGGTAAAGAACACCTCGCCCGTGGACGTCGGGATCGGCGCCTGGTTCCGTCCGAGGTCCATGCTGAGGTCAGGCATGAACGGCCCGGGGTCTCCAGGATCGGCGATCGCCTTGCCGAAGGCCTTGACCGTATGCGAGCCCGGGCTCCCGAGGCGCCACTCACTGAGCGCCGCTCGGCCGTTCGCACCGCTCACGGCCTGGGCGGGCGTGACCGACCCGTCGCTGTTGACGACCTCGAAATGAACCGTGGCGCCGGCCACAAACGCGCCATCGGCGTCCGTGACGATCACGGCCGGCGCGTTGCTCACCGGAGAACCGACGTCCGCCGTCTGGTTGTTCGTTGCGGGGTCGAGGGTCATCTTTGCCGGCAGCGCGAGCTGGAACTTGCTCATGAACGGCGAGTCCCCTCCGCCGCCCGTGTTGAGGACCACCGCGCTCGCATAGGCCGGCCGCGGGGCGAGCCATCCGGCGAGGGCGTCCTGTACCGCACGCCAGCCCGCCCGTGCGACGCTCATGGGGTTGCTGAGATCCAGGCTTCCAATCGGCGCCGGGCAGCTGGCCACCGACTTTGGGAGCGCAAATACGTCTCCACTTTCCTCGTCCTGCCGGTACAGGGTAACGAGATCCTCCTGTGCCCTTGACAGGGCCGCGAAGTCGGGGTCGGCTAACGGATCGAGGCTGCACACCAGCACGTTGATGAAGGGGGAGAACAGCTCGTCAGTAGGCTCGCCTGTTTTGGGATCCTCCACAGTCCCAAGGGGCGGATCCACCGTTGCGCGCAAGCAGTTGCCGAACGTCGGGAGATCGACGTCGATCGGCTCGTCGTTGCACAGCTGGAGCGTGAGCGTGAATTCCCGCTGGACACCGTTCGCGTCCTGCGGCGGGACGATGATCCGATCTCCTGTCTCGAGCACGACCTCGCCACCCTCCGCGCCGTTGATCGTCTTGGAAGCACATGGGCCCGACCCCGGCGGGTCGCACAGGGCTCCGTCCTCGATGCGGAACCTGATCGGCAGGGTGCGTCCATCCTGTAGCGGGATGTCATCGTTGGTCCAAGCGTTCTTGGCGCCGCCGCTCAGAATCGTCACGTCGGCAAATCCCTGCTCCTCGCTGGCCACGAACACCCGCACCCGGTAGACCTCACCCGCGACGAGACCGAATTCGGGCTGGTCCGTGTGCCAGTTGACGTGGTAGTGCTCGCCCGTGAGGCTGATCCCAACGACTTCCCCCCCCGGCCCCGTCGCCGTGGTGAACAAAGCGACCTGATCGGTAGGCGAGCACGGCGCACCAAAGTCGTCAAACTGGTTGTCAGCCCCCTTGCGGCAGATCTGCACCTCGGGCTTCAGGCTGGGGTTGAAGGCCCCCTGGTCGAAGTTTGGGTGGGTGCTCGGGCTTGCCACCATCGGCGGCAGGAAGAAAAAGTCCGGATTGGTCGTGGGGTCGTCGTGCGCGCCATCCGAGACGACGAAGTGAGGTCTCACCACGGACGGGTCGGCCGGCTGGTCCTTACAGGCGACGAGCACCGCGAGCATGGTACCGCACACCGCCGAGAGGGTGGGTCGAGGCATAACGGCGTAGCTCCTGGGCTTTGAGGCCCCGCGGAAAGCAAGTGCGGACCGGCGAGCCCTGGCGCTGCCGATCCGGCGTGTCGGTCTTCGATTCTACGGCTCGATTCTACGGCTCGACGGACCGCTCGCAAGTAGCGACCCGACGCCACGCGCGCTGCGCGCAGGCAGCTCGCGATTCTGGGCGTTCTATGTGTTTCGGGTCTTGACTAGGGAGTTGCCCTGACCACACTGCGAAATCCCGGATGGTCGCGCAGCGGCAGCCACCACCAGTGGATGTTCCCACCACGCTCGAACGAGTGCGTCGGGTGCGTGGCGACGTATCGCTGCAGCAGCGTCATTGCCTCGGCGGTGTCCCCGATCACGCTTCGCATGGCAGCTTCGTAACCGGGGAGATCGTGCTCAGGGTCGGCCTCGGCGTCGGCCGTGCGGGCCCGCTCGAACACGTGTCGCGCGCTGTCCATGAGCCCCGCGCGCCCGATCACGCCCCCCACGACGATCCGGCCGAGATGACGCCGCGACGGCGTCACGTGCTCGGGCGCGAGGGAGTCCAGGCGCGCGGCGAGACGCCAGGCCGCCGCGACGTCGGGCTCGGCATCGCGGATGACCAGGAGCCATAGCTGACATTCGGTGAACCGATAGTCTCGTGGGAACCGCTGCGCCCCCTCCTGGCACCAGCGCCTGGCTTCGCGGAACTGGGCGAGATCATACGCGCCCCAGAACAAGCGAAACAGGATAACGTCGGCGTTTGCCAGGAACTCGTCCGCCTCATAGGCCCGCTGGGCCGCCAGCATGGCCGAGACGATGTCGTCGAAGCGATGGTAGAGATGGAAGAGCATGGCGTGGGCGCTCGCCAGCGTGGGCTCGGCGGTCACTGCGGCCTCGAGATCCTGCCTCGCCTGGTCCAGGAGGCCCTGCCGCGCGGCGGCGTCTGGGGTCACGTTGATGAAATACTCGAAATACCCCACGGTTCCCCGAAGCTCGAGCGCCCGCGGATCCCTGGGGGTCAATTCGAGTGCCCGCTCCACGTGCGTTCTGGCACGCTGGATCCACGGCACGGCCGCGTGCGGTTCCCGCTGAAGGAGGACGGCGCGTCGATACGCAACGCGGCCACGGTGGAGCGCGGGCTCCGCCCACTGACCGTCCACCGATTCGGCGGTCGCCAAAAGGGAGTCGGCTCGCTCGAACCGTGCGAAGGCACCTTCGGAGTCGTGATTCGCGAGCCGTGCGTCGGCGTCCTTCCGCACCCGCTCCGCCCGCTGCACCAGCGTCCACGCCTCCACGCTGCGCGTCCCCGCCCGCTGCTCCCGCAGCCGGATCTCGTCCCCGATCCGGGGTCGCAGCACCAGCGCGACCTGGCGCGCCAACGAATCCCGAATCGCCAGCGCCTCGCCCGCCGGCAGCTCGAAGCTCTCGCGCCGAACGTCCACGCCGCTCGCCCCATCCACCAGACGCACGGCCACCCGCACGCGGTCGCCCACCGGCTCCAAGCTGCCCTGCACCAGCGTTCCCGCCTGGAGCGCGCGGGCCACGCTGTCGCGCGGGAGGTCGCCGTGGCGGAACGGCGCCACACCGTTCCGCGAGATCACGTCGAGCGACCGCACCGCCGCGAGCTCGTCGATCACCGCCTCGGTGAGCCCGTCGGCCAGATACCCGAGCGAGCTGTCAGGACTGAGGTCCGCGAAGTACAGCACCGCCACCCGTCGCTGGTCCAGGCCGCCGAGCGATCCGCCCCCGGCCCGCCGGTCGCTGAACAGCGCAGCCCCGAGGAGGACGAGGCCCGCGATCACCGGCACGGCGAGCAACGCCATCGGCCAGAGGCGGCGCCCGGCCGGGCGCTCCGCGAGGGACACCGGCGACACCGGCCCCGTGCTCGCCGCCTGCAGCGCCTCGGCGAACTGCGCCGCCGTCTGATACCGGTCCGCCGGTACCTTCGCCAGCGCCCGCTTGATCACTGCCTCCAGGGCGTCCGGAATCGCCTCCCGCACGATCTTGAGCCGCGGCACCGAGTCGAGCGAATGCCGAGCCATGATCGCCTGCGCCGTGGGGCCCGTGAACGGCGGCTGGCCCGCCAGCGTCTCGTACAGCACGCACGCGAGACTGTAGATGTCGCTGCGGCGGTCCACCTGGCCCGTGCCCGCGGCCTGCTCGGGGCTCATGTAGGCCGGCGTCCCGATCGCGAGCCCGGTCTCCGTGAGCTTGTCGCCGCCCGCCGCGCTGATCGCGCGCGCGATCCCGAAGTCCGCGACGATCGCGTGTCCCCCCGACAGCATGACGTTCTCGGGCTTGATGTCGCGGTGCACTACGTCGTGGCCGTGCGCGTAGGACAGCGCGTCCGCCACCTCCCGCGCGATCTGCAACGCCTCCTCCAGCGGGAGCTGGGGCTCGCGGTCCAGCCGGTCGCGCAGCGACTCCCCCTCGACGTACGGCATGGCGTAGTACAGCATGCCGTTCGCGTCGCCGGAGTCGTACACGGCCAGGATGTTGGGATGCTGCAGCCGGGCGGCGAGCTTGATCTCGCGCAGGAACCGCTCGCCGCCCAGCGCCAGCGCGATCTCGGGGCGGAGGGTTTTCAGCGCCACGAACCGCTCGTGCTTCAGGTCCCGCGCGAGGTACACGGTAGCCATGCCGCCGCGACCCAGCTCGCGGTCGACCGCGTAGCGGTCGCCCAGGGCGGCATTCAGATCGGCAATCGGGTCTAGCACGGTAGCGGGGTCCCTGGCCGGGCGGAGAATGACCTAACCTACGCGCCGCGCCTGGGGGCGCCATACGGGCGCATTGCCCGTCGGCGCGGGCCCCGTAGGTTCGACAGGCATGCGACTAACCGACGAGGGGATACGATGAGAACCGTCTGGAGGCGCGTCTTCGGTGTTCCCACCCTGAAGGGTGGGCTCGGCGCTGCACTGCCCTTAAGGGCGTCGCCGCGCCGAGCCCAGGCTTCAGCCCGGGTACTCCTGGGGTTCCTGATCGTGCTGCCCACCGCCCCGCTCGCCGCCCAGCTGCGCGGTCTCGACGCGTGGGCCCGGCAGGCGCTCCGCGACTGGGCGGTCCCCGGGCTCGCCGTGGCCGTCGTGAAAGACGATTCCGTGGTGTACGCCCGGGGGTTCGGCGTCCGCCGGATGGGCGACACCGCGCGCGTCACCGACCGGACGATCTTCGCCGTCGGGTCGACGACCAAGGCGTTCACCGCCGCGGCCCTCGCCATGCTCGTGGACTCGGGCCTGGTGAGCTGGGACGACCCGGTCACCAAGTACCTCCCGACCTTCGAGCTCTACGACCCCTACGTGACGCGCGAGCTGCGTGTCCGGGACCTGCTGACGCACCGCAGCGGGCTGGCGCGCGGCGACGCGTTGTGGTGGGCCACCGCGTACGATCGGGCGGAGGTCCTGCGCCGCGTCCGGCACCTCGAGCCGTCATGGAGCTTCCGCAGTCACTACGGTTACCAGAACATCATGTTCCTGGCGGCCGGCGAGATCGTCGCCGCCGTGAGCGGGCAGAGCTGGGACGAGTTCGCCAAGCTCCGCCTGTTCGACCCGCTCGGCATGGCCACGACGACGACCAGCGTGGGCGCCCTCGACTCGGCGGGCGATGTCGCCACGCCGCATTCGCCGGTGGACGGCGGCATGCGGGCCGTCGCGTGGCGCAACATCGACAACATCGGCCCCGCGGGGTCCATCAACTCGAGCGTGCACGAGATGGCCCAGTGGCTCCGGCTGCAGCTCGCGGGCGGGGTGTACGGAGGCCGGCGCCTGCTCGCCGCGGAGCGCATCCGGGAGATGCACGCCGCCCAGAACCGTGATCCCCGTGGACACACTGTCCGAGCGCCTCTGGCCCTCGACCCACTTTCGCGCGTACGGGCTGGGGTGGTCGCTGCAGGACTACCGCGGCCGGAAGCTGGTCGGACACGGCGGCGCCATCGACGGGATGCGGGCGCAGGTATTCCTCGTGCCGGAGGAGCGGCTGGGCGTCGTGGTGCTCGCGAATGGCGGCGAGCCGTCGCGGCTGCTGACCCAGGCGGTGGCATTCCGCGTGGTGGACGCCTACCTCGGTGGCCCGGCGCGCGACTGGAGCGTCGAGCTGCTCGCGCTCCGCCGCCGCCAGGTGGCGCAGGCCGAGGAGCGCCGTCGCGAGCGCGACGCCGAGCGCGTGGCCGGCACCGCCCCGTCGCTCGATCTCCGGCGGTACGCCGGTACCTATCGCAGCGCGCTGTACGGCGACGCGACGGTGACCCTCGAGAACGGCGCCCTGGCGATGCGCTTCGGGCCGCACATCGCCGGGACCCTCGCGCACTGGCACTTCGACACGTTCCAGGCCCGCTGGCAGGATCCGATGATGGATGCCGACCTCGTCACGTTCGCGCTCGGCGCCGACGGGAGCGTCCGTCGGCTCACGTGGCCCGGGCTGGGCGAGTTCGAGCGCGCGGACGCGCCAGGGGAGGCCCGGGCGGGGTCCCGATGATCGAGGCGGTCCAGGGCGACATCACGCGCGAGGCGGTCGATGCGATCGTCAACGCCGCGAACACGACGCTGCTCGGCGGCGGTGGCGCGGACGGCGCCATCCACCGAGCGGCTGGTCCTGAGCTGATCGAGGAATGTCGCGGCATCGGCGGGTGCCCCACCGGCGAAGCGCGGATCACGAGGGGATACCGTCTGCCGGCCAAGTGGGTGATCCACACGGTGGGGCCGGTGTGGAGCGGCGGGAACGGCGGGGAGCCCGAGCTGCTGCGCGCCTGCTACGTCAACTCGCTCGCCCTCGCGGCCGCGCACGGCGTGCGCTCCATCGCGTTCCCCTCCATCAGTACGGGCGCCTACCGATTCCCCATCGAGCGGGCGGCGCGGGTGGCGGTCGACACGGTGCGGGAAGCGTTGCGGGCCCCGAGCCCGGTAGAGCTGGTACGCTTCGTGTGCTTCAGCCAGCGGGACCTGGCCGTCTACCGGGAATTGCTGGACGGGTCCTAAGGCTGGGGCTCCCGCAGGCGCCGCAAGATGATCGCCGCGATGTTGTCGGCCGCCCGGTCCAGGCCGTCGGCCGCTACCGTGGTCTGGACCTCGAACAGGCCGGTCGCGTCCGGGGCGTTCAGCAGGGCCGCCCGGACCAGCAGCGAGTCGCCCGGTCCCGGATCCACGCGGCCGTACACCGCGAAGGTGGCCCCGGTGCGCCGGCCGAGCTCGATCGCGGCGATCAACGACGTGGCCCTCGCCTGCCAGCGGCGCGCGACCTCCGCCTGCGGCACGGCGGTATGGCTGCCGGAGGCGTCGAACGCCCGGGTCAGGGCGAGGGCGAGCCGGACCCGCGCCGCTCCGAGGCCGGGCCGTTCGACCATGACGTCGAACGGCGCCACGGCGATCCGCCCGGGGTCGGGGGCGACCTCCTCGGTGTAGCGCACGAACAGCACCGCGCCCGCGATCGCCATCCCCACGGCGACGGCGGAGAGCGCCAGGAGCACGCGGCGCGCGCTGGACAGATCTGCGGGTGGCGTCACGGGATCCGGAAGGTGAGCGACGCCCAGAAGCTCTCCCA
>JBOHSV010000069.1:0-1962 GCA_050921735.1 Gemmatimonadales bacterium
GCACGTGGCCCACGATCACTTCGTCCACCGCGGCGCCGTCCACGCCGGCGCGCCGGACGGCCTCGCGGATGACGAGGGCGCCGAGCCGGGGTGCCGGCAACGGCGCCAGGCCGCCGAGGTAGCGACCCACCGGCGTGCGGCAGGCGGAGAGAATCACGGGCGTCGTGCGATCGGTCATCGTCGCCTCGTCAGGAAACTAATGGGGTCAGGGCACGGGTGCGAATCTCCTCCTGGAGCTTCGCCACGAATTCCGGCAGCGGCAGGATCACCTGCTTCTTGCCCGATCCTCGGACCCGCACCGCCACCGTGCCGCCCTCGGCCTCGCGCTGGCCGACCACGGCGAGGTACGGGACCTTGTGCACCTCGCCGTCGCGCACCTTGTAGTTCAACGTCTCGCTGCGCTCGTCGACCGTCGAGCGAATGCCGGCGCGGCGCAGCGCCTCGTGCACCTGGCGGGCGGCGGCGAGCTGCGCGTCGGTGATCGGCAGCACGCGCGCGTGCTCGGGCGAGAGCCACAGGGGGAACGCGCCCGCAAAGTGCTCGATCAAGAATCCGGTAAAGCGCTCGATCGTGCCGAAGATCGCGCGGTGGATTATCACGGGCCGGTGCGGCCGGTTGTCGGCCCCCGTGTACTCGAGCGCGAACCGCTCCGGCAGCTCGAAGTCGAGCTGGATCGTGGCGCCCTGCCACTCCCGGCCGATGGCGTCGTTGAACTTCACGTCGATCTTGGGCCCATAGAACGCGCCCCCGGCCTGGTCGAGGCGGTAGGTCAGGTCGCGACGCTTGAGCGCCTGCTCCAGCGCGCGCTCGGCCCGGTCCCAGGTCTCGTCCGAGCCGAGCTTCTTGGCCGGCCGGGTGGCCAGGTCGAGGCGGTACGACAGCCCGAACGTCTTCGCCAGGACCAGCTCGACGATGTCGAGCAGATGGAAGATCTCTTCCTCGATCTGGTCCTCGCGCAGGAAAATGTGGGCGTCGTCCATCGTGAGCCCGCGCACCCGCAACATGCCGTGCAGCGTCCCCGAGCGCTCGTTGCGGTACACGTTGGCGATCTCCGCCAGGCGGAGCGGGAGGTCGCGGTAGCTCCGCTGCTGCGCGGCGTACACCAGGATGTGCCCCGGGCAGTTCATCGGCTTCACCCGGTAGCGCACGTCCTCCGCCTCGCCTTCGCCCGCGGCCATCGGGGGGAACTGGTTCTCGGCGTACAGCGGCAGGTGGCCCGAGCGCTCGAACAAGCGCTCGCGGGTGATGTGCGGCGTGTAGATGAGGTGGTAGCCCCGCTCCAGGATCACGTCTTCGATGAAGCGCCGCAGCTGGAACTGCATCATGGCGCCCTTGGGGTGCCAGAACACGAGCCCCGGGCCGACGTCTTCCTGGATGGAGTACAGATCCAGCTGTTTGCCGAGCAGCCGGTGGTCGCGCTTCTTCGCCTCCTCCAGCCGCCGCAGGTACGCCTCGAGCTCGTCCTTCGTGAACCACGCGGTGCCGTAGATGCGCTGCAGCATCTGGCGGCGCTCGTCGCCCCGCCAGTACGCCCCCGCGGCGTGCAGCAGCTTGAAGTGCGTGATCCGTCCCGTGCTCGGCACGTGCGGGCCGCGGCACAGGTCCACGAACGGACCGTCGGTGTACACGGAAATCACCTCGTCCGCGCCGAGATCGTCGATCCGCTCCAGCTTGAGCGGGTCGTCCGCGAAGCGGCGCCGGGCCTCCTCGCGCGTCACCTCCTCGCGCCCGAAGGGATAGTCCGCCTGCACCACCTCGCGCATCTTCGCCTCGATCTGCGCCAAGTCGTCGGGCGTGAACGGGCGCGGGACCTCGAAGTCGTAGTAGAACCCGTCCTCGATCGGCGGACCGAACCCGATCCGGGCGTGCGGGTAGAGCTGGCGGACCGCGGTGGCGAGCACGTGCGCGCAGGAGTGGCGCAGGACGTCGAGCGCCTCGCGGTCCCTGTCCGTGAGAATGGCC
>JBOHSV010000070.1:0-4686 GCA_050921735.1 Gemmatimonadales bacterium
GGCTGCGCGCGCTCGGCGCCGAGGTGGACATCGTGCCCGTGTATCGCACGGTCACGGCGCCGGGCGACGGGCCCGGCCTGGCACGCGAGATCGAGGCCGGCCGCATCGCCGCGGTGACGTTCACGTCGTCGTCCACGGTTCGGCACTTCGTCGACCTGGTCGGCCGGACGGCCGCGACCTCCGGGTGGTTTGCCGGAGCGGTCATCGGGCCGGTCACGGCGCGGACCGCGCGGGAGCTGGGCGTGCCCGTGACGGTCGAGGCGCGGGAGTATACGGTGCCGGGGCTGGTCGAGGCGCTCGTGCGCCACTTCCGGTGAAACTGGGCACGCGCGGCAGCCGGCTCGCGCGCTGGCAGGCCGAGTGGGTGCGGGATCGGCTCCATGAGATGGGCGTCCCCGCCGAGATCGTGGTGATCAAGACCCGCGGCGACGCGGAAATCGACCGGCCGCTGCACCAGCTGGAGGGCAAGGGATTCTTCACGAAGGAGATCGAGGACGCCCTGCTCGCCGGGCGCATCGATCTCGCGGTGCACTCCCTCAAGGACCTCCCCACGAGCCTGCCCGCCGGTCTGGCGCTGGCGGCCGTGCCGGAGCGGGCCGACCCGGCGGACGCGCTGGTGGTGCGCGACGGGGCGGGCGCCTCCCTCGCGGCGCTGCCGCCCCACACGCGGCTCGGCACGTCGAGCCTGCGCCGGGTGGCGCAGGTGCGCCATGTGCGGCCCGACGTGGAAGTGGTGCCGCTGCGCGGCAACGTTCCCACGCGGGTGCGCAAGGTGCGTGCGGGCACGGACGGCGGGCCGGACGCGGCCCTGCTGGCGGTCGCCGGCCTGGTGCGGCTGGGGCTGGAGGCGGCCGTGGCGGCCCGGCTCGATCCGCTGGAGGTGATGCCCGCGCCGGGGCAGGGGGCGCTGGGGCTGGAGATTCGGGCCGATGACGCCGTCACGCGGCGGGCGCTGGCGCCGCTCGAACACCCGCCCAGCGCGCAGGCGGTCGCCGCCGAGCGCGCCCTGATCGCGGCGTTGGGCGGCGGCTGCCAGGCTCCGATCTCAGCCTACGTCGCGCAACGCGTAACGCGCAACGCGCAACGCCTTTTCGGCCGGGTGACCGCCCTCGACGGCTCCGTGCAGATCACCGCCTCGACGCCGCTCGACGACCGCGATCCCGTGGCCGCGGGCGAAGCGGTGGCCCGCTTGCTCCTGGCCCACGGGGCGGAGAAGTTTCTCGCCCGATGACGACACCCCCGTTCCCGATCCGGCGGATGCGCCGGCTGCGCCGCACGCCGGCCCTCCGCCGGCTCGTGCAGGAGACGCACCTCGTGCCGTCGCAGCTCGTGTGGCCCCGCTTCGTGGTGCACGGCCAGGGCGTGCGCCGCGACGTGGCCACGCTCCCCGGGGTGCCCCAGACCTCGGCGGACGAGCTCGTGAAGGACGCGGAGCGCGCGCGGGCGCTCGGGCTCGGCGGCCTCATCCTGTTCGGCATCCCGCGGGCCAAGGACGCCACGGGCTCCGAGGCGTACGACGAGCAGGGGATCGTGCAGCAGGCCATCCGCGCCGTGAAGCGGGCGACGCCCGACCTGCTGGTGATCGGTGACGTCTGCCTGTGCGAGTACACCGACCACGGCCATTGCGGCGTGGTGTCGGGGGGCGACGTGGAGAACGACGCCACCGTGTATCTGCTCGGCAAGGTCGCCGTGACGCAGGCGCGCGCCGGGGCCGACCTGGTGGCGCCGAGCGACATGATGGACGGACGCGTGGCGGGGATCCGCAAGGCCCTCGATGCCGCGGGGTTCGCGCACCTGCCGATCATGTCGTACGCCGCCAAGTACGCCTCGGCGTTCTACGGCCCGTTCCGCGAGGCGGCGGGCTCGACGCCCCAGTTCGGCGACCGGCAGACCTATCAGCTGGCGGTGACCAACGTCGACGAGGCGCTGCGCGAGATCCGGCTCGACGTGGCCGAGGGCGCGGACCTCGTGATGGTGAAGCCGGCCCTGCCGTGTCTCGACGTCATCCGGCGGGCGAAGGACGAGTTCGGCGCGCCGATCGCCGCGTACCAGGTGAGCGGCGAGTACGCGATGATCAAGGCCGCGGCCGCCCAGGGCATGCTGGACGAGTCGCGGGCCATGTGGGAGTCGCTGTACGCCATCCGGCGCGCCGGAGCGGACATCGTCGTCACGTATTTTGCCGAGACCGTCGCGGAACAACTTTAGACGCCTCTCTGGTCCTTCGGCAGCAGAATCACTTTCCAGAGGAGCGCGGCGGCCGTCGCACCGAGAATCGGCCCGATCCAGTAGACCGCCTGGCCGTGGAACTCCATCGCGACCAGGGCGGGACCGAACGCCCGGGCGGGGTTCAGCGCGGCGCCGGTGAGCGAGCCGCCCGCGAGCGCCCCGGCGAACACGGCCAACCCGATCGCGAAGCCGCCGACCTTCGGCGCCTGGGACGACACGGCGGTCCCGAGGATCACGCTCATGAGCAGGAACGTGAGCACCGTCTCGATGCCGATCCCCTGCGCCAGCGTGACCTGGGCGCCGAGCGCCGGCGTTCCGATGTTCGCCATGCTCACCGCCACGGGGGGAAAGAGCCACTTGATGAGGGCGGCGGCGAGGATGGCGCCCACGAGCTGGGCGCCGACATAGGCCCCCGCGGTGGGCCCGTCGACCTTCCGCGCCGCGAACAGCGCCAGCGTCACGGCGGGGTTGAGATGGCCGCCGGAGATGTTCATCACGGCGGAGACGAGCACCGCCAGGGCGATGCCGTGCGCCGCGGCGATCTCGAGCCCCCGGGCGGCGCCCGGGGTGAGGGACGTCATCACGACGGTCCCGGCGCCGACGAACACGAACAGCGCGGTCCCGATCAGCTCGGCCACGGCGGGCCGGAGGAGCTTGGCGTTCACGGACGATCCCTCGCGGAGTGATGGCGGCGCCAATCTACCGCGCGGCTCACTCGCGCCGCAACACCAGCGACGCGTTGATGCCGCCGAAGCCGAAGGAGTTCGACAGCACCGCCTGCGCCGCGACGTCCCGGCCGGCGCCGGGGAGGCAATCGAGGTCGCACGCCGGATCGGGCTCGCGGAGGTTGATGGTCGGCGGCAGCCAGCGGCGGGCGAGGGCCAGGGCGCAGATCGCCGTTTCGATCGCTCCGCTGGCTCCCAGGGGGTGGCCGTAGTACCCCTTGGTGCCGCTCACGACCAGTCGGCGCGCCCGGTCGCCGAACACCTGCTTGATGGCGGCCGTTTCGGTGGGGTCGTTGAGCGGGGTGGACGACCCGTGCGCGTTGACGTACTCGATTTCGGACGGCGCGACGTCGCCGTCCCGCAGCGCCAGCGCCATGGCGCGGGCGGCCTGGCGCGCGTCGGGACGGGGCGCGGTCATGTGGTACGCGTCGTTGGTGCAGCCGTAGCCCACCACTTCGCCGTACACGCGGGCGCCGCGCGCCAGGGCGCGCCCGCGCTCCTCCAGCACGACGACGGCCGCGCCCTCGCCCATCACGAATCCGTCGCGCCCCGCGTCGAACGGGCGCGAGGCCGTCGCCGGATCGTCGTTGCGCGTGCTCATGGCGCGGATCACGGCGAACGCCGCGAACGTCAGCGGCGCGAGCGGCGCCTCCGCGCCGCCCGCCAGCATCACGTCGGCGCGCCCCGCGCGGATCGCGTGGAACGCCTCGCCCACCGCGATCGTCCCCGAGGCGCAGCTCATGGCGTTGGTGGAGTTGGGCCCCGTGAAGCCGAACTCGATCGCGATGTTGCAGCTGGCCGCGCCGGGGAAGACGGCGAGCGCCAGCGTGGGGTCCAGCCCGCGCGGCCCGGCGCGCAGGTACTCGCCCACCTGCGCCTCGGCGAACGCCACGCCGCCCAGCGCCGACCCCATCATCGCGCCCACCCGGTCGGGGTCCTCGCGCTCGGGCGCGACCTCCGCGTCCTGGAGCGCCAGGCGCGCGCTCGTGACCGCGATCTGGGAAAACCGGTCCAGCCGCTTGACCCGCTTGGCCCCGAGGTGGTCGAGCGGCCGGAAGTCGGGGATCTCGGCCGCGATCCGGCTCCGGAACGGCGTCGGGTCGAAGCGCGACAGGTACCGGACGGCGGAGCGGCGCGCGCGCAAGCCCTCCCACAAGCCGTCCACGCCCGTACCGATCGGCGTCACGGCCCCTAACCCGGTAATGACGACGCGCCTTTTCAACATCGTCACTCACTCCCCTCCAAGAAACGTTTAAGCCCCGCGAGCGTGCGCGACGCGATCCCGTGGACGAACACGGGCCCGATCACGAGCGCCGCCGCCAGACGTCCGATCAGCGGCCAGGCGGGTCCCGCCCACTCGTGCACGATCTCGACGTCGACCGCGCCGTCGCGCTCCGCCAGCCGCCACACGACGTCCATGCCGCGCGTGATGCCGCGCACGTGACGGTAGCGTACCTCGCGCGCCTCCGGACGAATCGTCATGTCGGACACCCACCACGCGGGGTAGCGCACGGGGCCAAACGGGCGCCACGCCGCCATCTCGACGACTCCCCCGTCGGGGCGGCGCTCGAGAAACCGCACCCGGCGATAATGGGACAGGATGGCCGGCCAGCGCTCGACGTCTCGCGCGGCGGCGAACACGCGCTCCACCGGAGCCCGGATCGCTACGCGGTCGACCGTGCGCATGGCTCCCAGACCGCCACGATGCGCGCCCAGCGCCGGCGCGCCACCCGCC
>JBOHSV010000071.1:0-6755 GCA_050921735.1 Gemmatimonadales bacterium
CTTGTACAGCACGAGCTGGTACGCCGTTTTCCGGGTCTGGTCGCTCCTTGCTACGAGAGTGGTGACACGCTCGGAACAGCGTCGACTCGTAGGATCCTGGCTGCCGCGGCTGCGGACCGCTCGGGGAGCTGCGCGCCGCTGTCGCGGTCGCCCGTACGCAGGCGGCCGACAGTAGTGGGACCATCAAAAAGGATAACCACCTGCTCATGCTAGCGTAGCAATCAGATCGCTTCAGAGCCAACGACGAACCCGCCCCTTGTAGCTGCGCCACTCGTCACCGAAGACTCGCTCCAGCTGGCTTTCCTCTCGGCGGATGAATCGATTCATCAACGGGAGATGCAGCGCCGTGGCGACCAGCGCCGTTGGCGATCCAAGCAACAGTGCCGCGCCGAGGAAGATGAACACGTTACCACCGAGATACAGGGGATTCCTCGAAAAGCGATAGGGTCCTGAGGTGATCAGAGTGGATTGTGGTTCCAGCGAGATAACCCGCATCCGCTCTGCATAGAAATGGAACGTCGCCCAGAGGCGTACGAGAAACCCGAGCCCCACGAGGAGCGACCCAACTGTCGTCGCGAGAGTGGAGGCAAGTCCAGCGACGCCGATAAACGAATCCACGATCGTGCCCAGGTACGCGACACCGAGCCCGACGATGACGACGCCGACGTTGTGCAGCGCGCTCTTGAGAAGATTGGCGGACGCTCCCACCGGCACGTCAGTCATGCAAAAACGATGCGGCGCAGGCGTTCGGGCTCGGCGATCACGTCTATTGACACGCGAGACTCATGAAGTGTGACGAGGAGGCAGGGCGCTCACCTACGGCGTGCTTAACGTCAGCGAATCGACAACAATGAGGTAGGTGTTACCAGCAGGAAACACGGTGCCATCCACTTTCACCGACTGCCCAACGAGGCGCCGCACCTGAGCACCACTGAGTTCCCCACCCGCCGGACTGTGGAGCACGTACAGGGTGCTATCGTCGCTATTCAGCAGCGCTGGACGGAGCTGCTGATCCAAGAGTTTCTGCAGGCAGGCCTGCACACCTGAACCCGTCGGTTTCTGAGCGAAATGGCACAGGGGTTCAACAAGGATCCCCGTCATAATGATTTTGGCGCCGGAAGGATGGCGGTGAGCCGTGTGACCTTGAGCTGACAGGCGAGCCGATATGCCCAGCGCGGCAGTTAATATCAGCGACAGCATGCGTGAGCGACTCATCGTAACTCCGCAACGAGACCTGGTAGGGCCGCCTAACTATAACTTAGACTGCGCTCTCTGGCCCGCCCCGTCCAGCGCCCCGCGCCATAAGTACTTCGCGAACACAGCAAGACCCCGCAACCCCTCACCAAGCCTGTCGCAGAAGCACTTATGCGACAGGACCACGTCGCATAATGAGCGGCGCATAACTACGCCTCCGCTCAGCCGTCACTTCGCAAGCGGATCGGGCCGGAGCTGAAACTTCACCACCTTGCTCGTCGTGCCCTTCCCGCCCTCCATGTGGAACGGCGCCCGCGTGCTCACCGTGGCCCACAGGCCCCGTCCCTTCCACCCGCCGCTCGAGTCGTCGATCCGGCCATCCAGCCACTTGGTGTAGAAGCCCAGGGGATACGGTACGCGGAGCACCACCCATTGCCCGTCGTGCAGCACCAGGAGCCCCTCGGAGCCATTGCCCGTGTTGATCGGCACGTTGCGACCCAGGCCGAGGATGCCGAACTGATCGACCCACGTGTAGTAGCTGGCCTCGGCGCTGCCGGGGTCCGTGACGCCCTGCAGCTGGGGTAGCGGCTCGCGGTAGAACGTCCAGCCCTCGGGACAGTGCTGGCCCGTCGCATCCGGCCCGTTGAGCGGGCCCCGGCACCGGCGCCGGTCGAAGCTCGCCATGTGGCCGCTCGCAAGCGCCGTCCAGACGACCCCGTTCCGATCGATATCCATGCCGCGCGGCGAGAATCCTTCCACGGGCTCGCCGCGGTCGTTGAGCGGCAGCTCGTACAGCTCCGCGAGCGCGGTGGCGGGCGGGTTCGGCCCCGGAACCAGCCGGACGACGGCACCGGGGTAGCCCAGGGACGATCCCCACACCGAGCCGTCGGCGGCTGGGGCGACGCCGTAGAAGCCGTTCGTGATCCGTTTGTCCTTGGCGGGATCGACGGGCTGGTCGGGCTCCACGTACTCGTCCCGCTTGCCATTGCCGTTGGTGTCGAGAATGAGGGCCGTCCACCCCTGCGAACGCGCCTCGTCGCCCGTCGCGTCGAACATCCTGGTGTTCAACCAGCCGACCACTGGGCCGCCGCCCGACGTCCACAGCGTATTGTCGGCGTCCTCGGCGAACATCAGGTGGTGCGTGCTGAAGCAGGTGCTGATGTGCGTCAGCTTGCGGGTCTTTGGCTCGTACACCGCGAGGTGTCGGCCGGCACGGGCCACCGGCGTCAACTGCGCCGACGGATGACTGGATCCCTCTTTGCAGAAGTCCGGGTTGTCGGGCGGACGCACGGTGGCGGTGATCCAGACGCGACCCCCGTGGTCGAACATCGGGTTGTGCGCGTTGGCCTTGCTGGTCCAGATGACTTCGTCGCCCCAGTAGGGTGAGGGCGCCGGCATCGGCGCTCCAGCGGCGGGCCGCGTGTCCGGGTCGCGGACCGTGAGCGGCACCCGGCGCGCCGTGTGGCGCGTCGGGTCCACCACCGGCAGGTAGTCGGCGCTGAGCTCGAGCACGCCGTACAGGGGGCCGTTGCCGTTGACGCTGGGATTCCGGCGGTCCGTCGAAACGAGGTCGTGGAGATACGCCTTGGGATCGGCCCAGTCCCACAGGGTGATGACCACGTTGCGCTCGATGCCTCGCGGCCGGGGCGGGGACGGCGGCACTTCACCCGCCGCGATCCGGTCGGTCCAGTCCGCGAACATCGCCAGCATCCGCTGCCGGCCGAGGGCGTTGAGGCTGTTGCTCATTTGACCGCCGGCTTGCCCTGACTGGATGCGGCGATCCCACGCCGCCACCGAGCTCTCGAAGGAGCCCAGGGTGGCGGGAATCTCGCGCGTCCCCCTGCTGCCTAGTTGATGGCAGGCCAGGCAGTTCCCGGACTTCAAGATCCGCAGGAGCTGCGCCTGGCTCCGCAGGTTCGCGGACAGGCCGTTGCCCTCTGGTCCCGTGCCCGGGAACTCGCTCTTCTCCGGCACGCGCAGCAGGGAGAACCAGTACCCGGCTGGATAATACTGCGCCGCCGCGCGCGGGTCGGGCGCCGGCACCGCGATCAGATTCAGCGTCCGGCCCGGGGAGGCCGGAACCTTGGGTGAATCCACCAGCCCGTAGCCGCGTACCCATACGCTGTACGTGGCCCTGGGCAGGTCGGGCAGCAGGTAGCGGCCCCGGTCGTCGGTGACCACGATCCTGACGAACTTCGTGGGCAGTTCGGCGGTTTCGGCGATGACCCACACGCCGGCTTCCGGTCCGTTCGGGCCGGTGACCACGCCCGCGATGTCGTCGTCGTCGGTGCCCGCCTGGCTTCCCGAAGCCGCCAGCAATGCGGCCACGCCGAGCGCGGCCAGGCTGAAGGAGCGGATTGGCCGCGCCGGCCCTAGCGGGGGACCCAGATCGTCCTCGCGTCGATGATCTCGGCGCGGCCGGGCAGGTTCACGGGCGCGCTCGACTTGCTGTAGAACGCGAGGCCCTTGTAGCTCGTCAGGTAGTGGAACCGTTCACCGAAGAAGCGGCTGCGGGCGGTGACCACGAGCGGCGCCTCGATCCGCCCCGCGAAGCGCTCGAACTCGGCCGGCTCGAGGCGCACGATGGTGCCCGAGGCTTTGATCGCCTGGGCGACAGCGGCTGCGTGTGCGGCTGCTCCGTACATGGCTCAGCCTTCGTACTTGAAGGAAACCTTGACCTTCGCCCGATAGCTCTCGACTTTGCCGTCTTTCAGCTGCAGGTCGAGTTGCGAGATCTCTGCCACGCGCAAGTCGCGCAGGGTTTTCGCCGCTCGCTGGACCGCCGCCGCGGCTGCTTTCTCCCAGGACTCGGTGCTGGTCCCGACCAACTCGATGACTTTGTAGACGCTCTCTGGCATTTAGGTCTCCTTGTCACCTGGCTTGGTCTGCCTGGCGAACGAATCGCGCTTGAGCAGATGGTTACGGACCCTCACGCGATCGCCGCGCGGGCACCGTGTCGGTGATCGGCCCATCGAGGCGCCGCAGCACGCGGCGGTTGGCGAGCTCGGGCAGCCACCGTTGCGCGGGCGCGTCGAGCGTGAGCTTGCCCTCCGACGAGCATCAGCACGGCCGTCGCGGTCACGGCCTTGGTCATGGACGTGCTCCCAGTGCTTCTTCCATCCGAGCTTCTCGAACCAAGCAAAACTTTCCTCGTCTCGCACATGGAGTACTCCCACTACTCGCTTCTCGCGACCGTCGAGGTGATCTTCAACCTGGGCACTCTCGCGCGGAACGACACCGCGGCGTCCCCGATGTCTGACCTCTTCAGGAGCGGAATCCCGTAGGCTACTTCGCTCGCCTTGGCCTCGCCTTTCCGCCGGATGTATTGAGGGCGACCGCGGCACGAATGAGCGCCTTGAGCGCGCCTGCGTCGACCTCCTCCCCCTCATGGATGTCAATCGCGCGCCTCGCGTTCCCGTCGAGGCTCGAGTTGAAGAGCTTGGCCGGGTCCTTCAACGAAGCCCCCTTGGAGAAGGTCAACTTCACTATCGACTTGTAAGACTCGCCGGTGCAGATGATCCCGTCGTGCGACCATATGGGAGTGCCCATCCACTTCCACTCCTCCACGACGTCCGGGTCTGCCTCTTTGATGAGCTTGCGCATCCTGCTCAAGGTCTCCCCGCGCCAGTCCCCGAGCTCGGCGATTCTCTTGTCAATCAGCTCAGATGCCGACTGGCCCTCCGTCGAACCCGCCTTTTTCATGTTCTCCTCCTAAAACTTCCAGACTCTTCCAGGATGCATTCAAAACGACTCATTCAAGCGTCGTAACTTCTCCACGCCGGCAGAGAAACTCACATCTATTGGTGGCATTTCGACAACCAATCCTACGTGCCTCACGACCAGCGCGTCGGCGCATCGTGATGCACCGCCGAGCTCACCCCCCCTCACCCCCCTCACCACCCCGCCGCCCCCGCCCCCCGCCGCGGATCCGCTACCCCGAGCCACCCCCCCACCCCCCGAATGATCGCCGTGATGTCGCCGCTGTACCCCGGATCCCCCCGCCGCTCCTCCAACCGATGCCCCATTCCCTCGAGGGCCGCGATCACCGTCGCATCCAACCCGCCCTGCTCGTACCGGATCACGTCCGGCAACGCCTGATGGTGCACCCTGGGCGCCGCCACGGCCTCGGCCAGCGTCATCCTGTGATCCACGACGTTCGTGAGCACCTGGTAGACGCTCGTGATGATCGTCGGCCCCCCCGGCGTCCCCAGCACCATGAACAGCCGCCCCTCGCAGTCCAGCACGATGCTCGGCGTCATGGCCGAGAGCATCCGCTTGCCGGGCGCGATGGCGTTCGCCTCGCCCTGCACCAGCCCGTAGTAGTTCGGCTTCCCGGGCGCCGCCGTGAAGTCGTCCATCTCGTTGTTCAGCAAAAACCCCCCGCCCGTCACCGTCACCGCGCTCCCGAACGAGTTGTTCAGCGTAGTCGTCACAGCCGCCGCATTGCCCTGCGCGTCCACGATCGAGTAGTGCGTCGTGTGCACGCCGCCGGGACTGCTTCCCGCCGTCACCGGCGTCGGCGTGGCGCGGTCGGGCTCGATCTGCGCCCGCAGGCCCGCCCCATAAGACTTCGAGAGCAGCCGCGCCACCGGCATGTCCACGAAATCAGGATCCCCCAGATACCGGTTCCGATCGATGAACGCCCGCCGCATCGCCTCCGCGTTGAGATGCACGTGCCCCGCCGTGCCGAACGCGGGCACGGTGTCGAACCCTTCCATGATGTTCAGAATGAGACCGAGCGTGATCCCGCCCGAGCTCGCGGGCGGCATGGAATAGATCGTGTACCCGCGGTACGACAACCGGATCGGCTCCCGCCACTTCGCACGATACGCCGCGAGGTCGGCGTGCGTGATCAGGCCGCCGCCTCGCTCCATTTCCTTTACTATCAGATCGGCGATCTGACCCCGATAAAACACCGACGGCCCGGAGTCGGCGATGAGCTGCAAGGTACGCGCGAGATCGGCCTGCCGAAGCATCGCGCCCATGGGCGGCGCCGTGTCGTGCACCAGGAACTGCGCCGCCGAGGTGGGGAACAGCCGCAGTCGATCGACGTCCCCCGCGATGCTCTCGCTCCGGACGCTGTCCACCACGTGCCCGAGACGGGCGAGTCGGATCGCGGGCTCGACCAGCGTCCCCCACGGCAGGGTCCCGTGCGCCCGCCACATCTCGTGCAGCCCGGCCACGCTGGCCGGCACCCCCACCGCCAGATGCCCCGTGAGACTCCGGTCCGTCACGTTGCCCAGGGAGTCGAGGTACATGTCGCGCGTCGCCCGGCCCGGCGCCGTCTCGCGATAGTCCAGGGCGCCCACCCGGCCCGCCGAGTCGCGGTAGACCAGAAACCCGCCGCCCCCGATGTTGCCCGCCTCGGGCAGGACCACCGTCAGCGCGAACCCCACCGCGACCGCGGCATCGATGGCGTTGCCGCCGCGCTTCAAGATCTCGACGCCCACCTCGCTTGCGAGCGGATGTCCGGTTACGACCATCGCGCGCGTGCCTGGCACCGGCACCGCGCGGCCCGCGAGCGGCCACGCCGCGGGAATGATCGGTTGGCCCGCGACCAC
>JBOHSV010000072.1:0-1741 GCA_050921735.1 Gemmatimonadales bacterium
GGCCGACTCCCTGGACGAGCTGCGGGAGCGGCTGCGGGGGCTGACGCGCGACGAGCGGCGGCGCCTGGTGCGGGCGGGGCGACGGCGGCGGCGACGCTGACCCCGGTTTCCCGATGCAACCATTCACCCGGCTTCGGCGTCAACACAGGAAGGACCGCCGCTTCCGGGTGAAACCTTTTCGGTCCCTCGTTTGTATGGAATGGGTAAGTCGCATGCGTCCGAGCCCCGGTTTCTCCGCCCCGACTTCCGTCCCCGCGCTGGCGCGCGCCGTCATCGACGCCCTCCCCGACGGCGTCATCGTATTCGACGTGCAGGGCCGCTTTCTCTACGCCAACGAGCCCGCGCGTGGGGCGCTGGGGTCGCTGGGCGAGAACGACGTGCGGGCGCGGCTCTCCGCGCTGGGCGCCCGCGCCACCCCGTTGCGCGTCGGCGCGGACCACGTGGGCGAGGCCGTGTTCCTGCCCACCGACGGCGCGGCCACGCTGGCCGATCGCGAGCGCCAGGCCATCGTCGAGACCCTCTCGGCCACGCACTGGCGCCTGGCCGAAGCCGCCCGCCGGCTCGGGATCAGCCGCACCACCCTGTGGCGCCGGCTCAAGGCGTACGGCCTCTCGCGCGAGGACCGCCGCACGGCTTAGCTTCCCCGTCTCACCGCTCCCCGGTGGGACATGCGCGCCGAACCCTACATCGTCGAGGAGTACGTCCGCTGGTCCGACGTGGACTTCGCGGGGATCATCTTCTACGGCTCCTACGTGCGATTCTTCGAGATCGCCGAGACCGAGCTGTTCCGCCACTGCGGGCTCGCCTACAAGGACGTGTTCGACCGCTACGACATCTTCCTCCCGCGGAAGGCGGTCCACAGCGAGTTCTACCACCCGGCGCGGCTCGACGACCGCCTGCGCGTCGCGGCGTACGTCGGGCGCGTGGGCACCAAGTCCATGACGCTGAACTTCGACGTCCTGCGGGCGGGCGCGCCCGGCCTCGCCGCCGCCGGCTGGATGGTGCTGGTATGCGTGGATCGCGCGAAGCTGCGGCCCCGCCCCCTGCCGGCGGGCGTCGTGGAGGCGCTGGCGCTCCACACGCTGTCGTCCGACGAGGCTCGCGCCACCCTCGGGATCCCGGCCTCATGAGGACGGCCGGGCTGCTGGGGCTGGCCGCGCTCGCCTGCGCGTCGTGGGACGGCGCGGACGCGCCGGACGTGCCCACGGGGCGGCTGCGGGCGCTCGTCGTCCGCGCCCCCACGGACACGGTGCGCGACACCGTGCGGTTCGAGGCCCCGGCGTCCGCCGCCCGCTGTCACGGCGGCCGCTGGCTCGTGCTCGACGCGGTGACGGGCGGCAACGGCGTGCTGCTGTGGCTCCGGCCCGGCGACTCGGCGCTCGCCGGCCGCTACGGGTACGCCTACCGCGCCGACACCGTCCCCGCCCGGAGCGCCACCGCCGCCGTCCGGTTCATGATCGGCGACATGGCGCGCGGCACCACGCTGGACAGCGGCGCGGTGGAGGTGACCGAGGGCGACACGGGGCTCGCCGCGACCGTGCGCGGCTCGGGCACGTCGAACTTCGGCGCCGGCCGCATCGTGGTCGACGCCGAGTTCACGGACGTGCCGCCGCCCCGTGACTCCGTGCCCTGTGCCGTGGAGCCGTGACTGTCCGCGTCGGCATCATCGGAACGGGGTTCGCGCGGCGGGTCCAGCTGCCCGGGCTGCGCCTCGTCCCCGGCGCCCGGGTGACCGCCGTGG
>JBOHSV010000073.1:0-1584 GCA_050921735.1 Gemmatimonadales bacterium
ACGGCTCGACCGGCAGCCGCTTGCGCACGCCGGGCGGGACCCACACGTCCAGGTAGCGCGGGTCCGCGGCGACACCCTCGACCGGGCCGGTCTTGCCCCAGAACTCGCCGCAGATGACGCGCACGCGGGTCCCGTCGTCGTCCGTGACCTCCGGAATATCGCGGGCGACGATGTCCTGGTAGCGCGGATCGGTCATCTTGAGCGAGCGGGGAAGGTTGGCCCACAGCTGGAAGCCGTGCATCCGGCCGGCTTCGTCACCCCTGGGCATCTCCTGACGGAGGATGCCGCTGCCCGCGGTCATCCACTGCACATCCCCCGCGCCCAGCGAGCCCGTGTTGCCCAGGCTGTCGCCGTGCTGGACGGTGCCGCTGAGCACATACGTGATCGTCTCGATGCCGCGGTGCGGATGCCACGGGAAGCCCGCGAGGTAATCCTCGGGGTGCTCGTTGCGGAAGTCATCCAGAAGAAGGAAGGGGTCGAAGTCCCCGGTGTTCCCGAAGCCGAAGGCGCGGCGCAGCTTCACGCCGGCGCCCTCGATGGTGGGCCGCGACTCGACGATGCGTTTGATGGCTCGAATGGACATGGCGCCTCCGGTCAGGATAACAACGAGGCGCGGCCGGGCGAGGTTCCCGGCCGCGCCCCGAGCGTCGCCGGAGCGCTGTCGGCGTTCTGGTTCAGGCGGAGCACCTCGAACGCCGTCTCAACGGTCGAGGCGTCCCGCCTGACTCCCGCCGTCTGCTATCGAACGGTCAAGCGCCTCACCGGCTTGCACTGGACGGACGTGCGGGCGCGCGGGGTGGATTGGGTGGTCGAGGCCTTGGTCCGCCGTTGCCGGGCGCTCAAGGGGGCTGCAGCCAGCCGGCGGATCGTGGCCCGTGTATCATTAGGCCCGTGAGAGTGCTTCTCGCCTTCAGCTTCATAGTGGTCGCTTGCGGTCACGCGACCTCCTCCGGCCGGGCGCCGGAGCGCGCCCCCGCGTCACGCGCGGTCGCCGCCGACATCCACTTCATGTCCGGCATGATCGTTCACCACGCGCAGGCGGTGGTGATGGGCGGCTGGGCGGTGGATTCTGTCCACGGGGCGGGCCCGGCGATCCGGGCGTTGGGCGAGCGGATCGTCGTCGGGCAACAAGACGAGATCGCGGTCATGGAGCGCTGGCTGCGTGAGCGAGACGAGGCGCCGCCCCACCACGCCACCCTCATGCCCGGCATGTTGACCGCGGCCCAGCTCGCCCGCCTGGACGCCGCGCGGGAAGCCGAGTTCGACCGGTTGTTCCTCACGCTCATGATCCAGCACCATCAGGGCGCGATTACCATGGTCCAGCACCAACTCGCGACCCCCGGGGCGGCCCAGGACGGCCTCGTGTTCCGGCTCGCCGCGGACATCCACGCCGACCAGGCCACGGAAATCCGACGCATGCAGGGCATGCTGGCGGCCCAGCTCACTGGAGGAAGGACCCCATGAAGCGTTTCCTCTGTTTCGCGATCGGCGTGGTGTCGCTGGCGGCGTGCGCCGGGACGCCGAGACCGGCCGCGCCCGCTGCGGCGCCAGCCACCGCGACGGCCGCGCCCCCCACGCCCGACC
>JBOHSV010000074.1:0-2608 GCA_050921735.1 Gemmatimonadales bacterium
CCTCGTGGACTTCAACCGCAAGGTGGAGCAGAAGAGGCCGCTCAAGGGACCCCGCGAAACGCTGGCCACGCCGAGCCCGGGCTTCAGCCCGGGGCTACAGAAGGAGCTTCCCTTCGACGCCGAATACAGCGGTGGGATCCTCCCCTACATCGTGCTGATCGTGGACGAGCTCGCGGATCTCATGATGACCGTGCAGCACGAAGTGGAAACCCCGCTGGCGACGCTGGCGCAGAAGGCCCGCGCCGTCGGGATCCACCTGATCCTCGCGACGCAGCGTCCGTCGGTGAACGTGATTACCGGCCTCATCAAGGCGAACTTCGCGTGCCGCATCGCGTTCCGGGTCTCCGCCAAGGTGGACAGCCGCACCATTCTCGACCAGAACGGCGCCGAGACGCTGCTGGGCAACGGCGACATGCTGTTCCTGCCGCCGGGCAAGAGCGAGCTGGTCCGCATCCAGGGGTGTTTCATCTCGACCGATGAGACGGAGCGGCTCATGGCGTGGTACGCGGAGCGGCGGGATCAGTTCGAGCAGCGGGCAGAGACGAACATCGTTGAGCAGGAGGAGCGACTCGAAGAGGCGGAGAAGGCCGAGCAACAGGAGGGCGGGAGGGGGGAGGACGCCGGCGACCGGGACCCGCTGTTCCGGCAGGCGGCCGAGGTGTGTATCCAGAACCAGCTCGGCTCGACGTCGCTGCTGCAGCGCCGCATGAGCATCGGCTACGGCCGCGCCGCGCGGATCGTCGACCAGCTGGAACAAGCGGGGATTCTGGGGCCGGCCAACGGGAGCAAGCCGAGGGACGTGCTGGTGGGGCTAGAGGAGTTGGATGAGATGTCGGGACCGTAAAAGGCGTTGCGCGTTACGCGTTGCGGTAGAATGGTACCGTCGGCGTGGTTTTGGTTATGCAGCTGTCGGGGCCGGCGGTACGTTGCCAGGGTGCGATCCGGCCTTCGATCCGATGCGGAGCAATGGCGCGACGAGCGGCATCGGCGCGGGCTGGCGGGCGAGGCGCAGGCCATCGGCTACCTCGAGGCGCAGGGCTGGACCGTGCTCGACCACCGGTTCCGCGCCGGCCGGATGGAAATCGACCTGGTGGCGCGGCGCGGGTGCCTCGTGGCGTTCATCGAGGTGAAGGCGCGGCGGGGTGAGGGGTTCGGGTCGCCGTTCCAGGCGGTGACGGGAGCCAAGCGGCGGGAGTTGGTGCGGGCGGCGCGGGTGTGGATGGACCGGCACGGGCGCCCCGGCGACGTCTACCGGTTCGACTGCATCGGCATCACGCCCCGGGAGTTGCAGCACCTGGAAGACGCGTTCCGCCCCGGCTGGCGATAGGCCGGGCTTCGGTATATATTCGGGGCCTCTCACGAGGAGGCTCCCCACCCATGTCGAGGGCTCTTATGGCGGCGGAATCCCGCGAAGCGGCGAAGCTGTCGGACGACCGGCGCAAGGCGCTGAGCCTCGCCATCACCCAAATCGAAAAGACGTGCGGCAAGGGCTCGATCATGCGGATGGGGTCGGAGTCCCCCCGCGTGCGGGTGGGGGCGATTCCCACCGGGGCCATCAACCTCGACGCCGCCATCGGGGTGGGGGGCATCCCGCGCGGCCGGGTGAGCGAGATCTTCGGTCCCGAGTCGAGCGGCAAGACGACGCTGGCGCTGCACGTGGTGGCGCACGCGCAGCGGCTGGGCGGCGCCGCGGCGTACATCGACGCCGAGCACGCGCTCGACGTGGAGTACGCCAAGAAACTCGGCGTGGACGTGGACAACCTGCTGGTGTCGCAGCCCGACACGGGCGAGCAGGGGCTCGAGATCACGGAGATCCTGGTGCGCTCGGGGGCGGTGGACGTGGTGGTGGTGGACTCGGTGGCGGCGCTCGTGCCCAAGGCCGAGATCGAGGGGGAGATGGGCGACTCGCTGCCGGGCCTCCAGGCGCGCCTGATGAGCCAGGCCCTGCGCAAGCTCGCCGGCGCCATCAACCGGTCGCGCACGGCCGTGGTGTTCATCAACCAGCTGCGCGAGAAGATCGGGATCATGTTCGGCAATCCCGAGACCACCACGGGGGGCCGCGCGCTGAAGTTTTACGCGTCGGTGCGGCTCGACATGCGGCGCATCGGCCAGGTCAAAGACCGCGATCTGGTGATCGGCAACCACGTCCGGGTCAAGGTGGTGAAGAACAAGGTGGCGCCGCCGTTCCGCCAGGCGGAGTTCGACATCATGTTCGACGAGGGCATCAGCCACGAGTCGCTGCTGGTGGACATCGCGGCGGAGGCCGGGATCATCGACAAGTCGGGCGCGTGGTACGCCTACGGCAAGGAGCGCATCGGGCAGGGGCGGGAGAACGCCAAGCTGTACCTCAAGGACCATCCCGAGCTGGCGGCCGAGGTCGAGGCGAAGGTGAAGGAGCACCTCGGCATGAAGGTGCCGGCGCCCGCGGGCGACGAGGAGGCGCCGGCGGCGGAGGAGTAAGGTGGCGCGCGTCACGGGTCTCGCCCCCGATCCGCGCCGGCCGGGCTTTCGGCTGGTCTACGTGGACCGGGGGCGATTCGCGTCGCTGCCCGCCGATCGCGTGGCGGCGCTGGAGCTGGTCGAAGGGCTGGACCTGCCGGCCCGGACG
>JBOHSV010000075.1:0-2372 GCA_050921735.1 Gemmatimonadales bacterium
CGCCGGCACCGGCCGGACGCTCGCCGAGGCGCACCGCCCGGCGCGCCTCGAGCGCCACGGGTGGCGGGTGGCCGTCTTCGCCCTCACGCGGGCCTACAATCCGGCGCCGCGAACCTTCTACTCGCACGCGGGATCGCGCTACATCGCCTACGCGGATTCCGGGTGGGCCGACAGCGTGTGGCGGCGGCTCGGCCCCCTCAACCCCGTGGACCCGGCGGCCCCGCCGGCCCGCCGGTGACCGCGCCGCCGCACGACTTCCTCAGACGGCTCCTCGACACCCCGGGGCCCTCAGGCTTCGAGGCGGCGCCGGCACGCGTCTGGCGCGAGGAAGTCCGCGCCTTCGCCGACGACGTCCGCGCCGACGTGAACGGCAACTCGATCGCCGTCCTTCAGCCGAAAGGCGCGCCCCGCCTGATGCTCGCCGGCCACATCGACGAGATCGGGCTCCAAGTCACTCACGTCGACGACGACGGGTATCTCTACTTCGCGGGCATCGGCGGCTGGGACTCGCAGGTGCTCGTGGGGCAGCGGGTGCTGATCAGCGGACCGCGCGGCCCCGTGCACGGCGTGATCGGGAAGAAGGCGATCCACCTGATGAAGAAAGACGAAGCGGACAAGGCCACGAAGATCACGGATTTGTGGATCGACATCGGGGCGACGGGCCGGGCTGAGGCACTCGAGCGCGTGCGGGTGGGCGACCCGGCCGTCCTGGCGGCCGGCGTGCTCGAGTTCCCCAACGACCGCATCGTGTCCCGCTCGATCGACAACCGGATCGGCGCGTACGTGGTGGCGGAGGCACTGCGCTTGCTGGTGCAGGATCGTCCCAGGCACGCCGCCGTGTTCGCCGTCGCGTCGACCCGCGAAGAGATCGCCTGGACCGGCGGCGGCGCCCGCACCAGCGCCGTCGGCATCGACCCACAGGTGGCACTCGTCGTGGACGTCACCCACGCCACCGACTGGCCCGGAGCGGAAAAGAAGCTCTCCGGCGACCACCGGCTGGGCGCGGGGCCGGTCCTGTCCCGCGGCTCGTCCGTCAGCCCGGTGGTGTTCGACATGCTCGTGGCCTGCGCGCAGGCCGAGCAGATCCCCTACACGGTTCAGGCCGCCCCGCATGACACCGGCACCGACGCGGACGCCATCTACAACGCGCTGCGGGGGGTGCCCACCGGCCTGGTGTCGGTGCCCAACCGCTACATGCACAGCCCGAGCGAGATGGTGGCCCTGGCCGACCTGGAGCGCGCCGCCCGGCTGCTGGCCGCGTTCGCCCGACGCCTGGAGCCCGCGACGGATTTCGTGCCCCGCTAGGGGCGCGGGATGCCGCGCTCCTACCGCTTCAGGTCCTTCAACGCCTCCTGCGCCGCGACCCGGACCTGCTTGTCCGCGTCCTCGGCCAGGCCCTGCAGCATGCCGACCGCCGCGGGCGTCGCGGCCACGCGGAGCGCTTCCACGGCCGCCGCGCGCAGCCCGACCGGGCGGCGGCGGAACAGCCGACCGGCGGGCTGCGCGAACTTGATGAGCGCCTGCACGGCGTCCGAGCTCCCGATCCGGCCCAGCGCCAGGATCAGCTCCCGCTCGACCTCGGCGTCTTCTTCCTCCTCCATCGCCACGACCAGCGGCATCGCGAGCGCGCCGGCCTTGCGCCCCCCCACGCCGAGTGCCGCCTGCATTCGCACGGCGGGGGACTCGTCCCGCAAGGCCCGGCGCAGCGGCTCCGCCGCGGCCCGGTTGCCGATCTTGGCGAGGGCCAGGGCCACCGCCTTCCGCACCCGCTCGTCCTCGTGGTCGAGCTGCTGCGCGAGGGCGGGCACGGCCTCCTCCAGTGCCAGCTCGCCCACCAGCTCCGCGACGTTGCGTACCACGAACCAGTCGCTGTGGCCCAGCAGGTGCACCAGCTGGTCCGTGCCCTCCTTCATCTCGGCGAGCGCGCCGAAAACGGCTTGCCGCTCGGCCACGGTCGGTGCCGCGACGAGCAGGTCGAGCAGCACCTCCACGCCGCTGGCGCCGGCGCGCTGGAGCGCCGCCACGGCGTCCGCCCCGTAGGCGGGCGCCGTGACCAGCTGCGCCAGGGCCTCCAGCATGGGCTTGGTCAGGATCCGTTTCAGGACGGCGCCGTACACGCGCCGCTGGTCGCCGTCGGGAACCAGCTGCTCGCAGCGCACGATGCCGGCGAGCAGGTGCAGCGCCTGTTCGGCCCGCCCCAGCCGCATCGCTTCGTCGATCCGGCGGCGCACCGCCCCCAACAGATCTCCGGCGTTGGCGGCCCGCGGGTTCCGCTCGAGCGCGGCGAGCGGGTCCCGCGCCTCGTCACCCCCGGGCGGCGGCGGCCCCGACACGGCTGCCTGGAGGGGAGCGTCGGCCGTGCGCCCGGCGGG
>JBOHSV010000076.1:0-3859 GCA_050921735.1 Gemmatimonadales bacterium
GCGACCAGCCGCCGGCCAGCGGGAGGTGGAACTGCGTGTTCAGATTGCGGAGGTCCGCGGCGCTGTAGTCGCGCTCCCCGTCGTAATCGAGCCGCGACACGTGCACCAGGCCGCTCCCGGCGCCCACGCGGAAGCGCGTGGTCGAGTGCCACTTGCTCCACGTCCGGTCGAGATCGCGGTCGAACGCGCCGGCCACCACCCGGATCTCCTGCGACAGCGGCGCGCGGGCCACCGGATTGGTCCACACGCTGATCACCCCGCCGGACGCGTTGCCGTAGAGCGCGGACGACGCGCCGCGCAGCACCTCGATGCGGTCCACCAGCCCGAGGTCCAGGTTCGTGAGTTGGCCCTGACCGTCGGGGAGCGTCTGGGGGATGCCATCGATCAGGACCTTGATCCCCCGCACCGCGAACGCGGAGCGGCTGCCGAACCCGCGGATCGAGATGCGCTGGTCGAGCGAGAAGTTGTATCGATTGGCCGCGTACACGCCCGGCACGAGCAGCAGCGCTTCGTCCAGGCCCCAGGTGGGGCGGGCGCGACTGATGTGCGGCTTCTCGATCGACGTGATCGCGTGGGGGGAGCGGGTCAGGGGGAGATCGGCGCGCGTGACGGAGACGTTGACCGGCGGCAGGATGTGGGGTTCCAGCGTGTCTGCGGCCTGCGCATGCGCGGCCTGCGGCAGCCCGAGCGAGGCTGCGGCCATGCCCACCACCCGCCAGATACGTCCGCCCATCACGGCGCGTAGCACCCGGTTCCTCCCCAGATCGGTCACGGCAGGACTTGGGTTTTAACCGCTCCCACATGCGGCGTCAAGTCCGCGGGCCGTGCGGTAACTCCTTGCGAGTATTCAGAATCCGCGCGGCCGGACGGGTCAGCGGGGCTGCCGAAGGAGTCGGTTCGAGCACGTACCGGCGATCGCCAACCGTACGTGGGGTTCGAGCGTGGACGGATCGGCCAAAAGGACCGCGGCGCGAACGGCCGCGGCCTCCGCAGGCCTGTCGAGCGAGTCCAGAATCACGGCGAAGTGGTAGTTCATGGTGCCGGACGGCGTGCCTCGACGTCGCGCGGTCTCGGCCGCCTGGAGCGCTCCCCGCACGTCGCCGCTGCGCAGCCGTGTCCAGCTCAGCAGGTCCCAGCTCTCGACCGTCGGTCGGCGCTCGACCTCGCGGCGGGCAATCCTTTCGGCCAAGAGACGGGTGGCAGGTCGCTCGGCGTAGAACAGCGCGAGCTCGCGTCCATAGAGCGGCTCCGCCGCGGGTGCCGCGGCGACCTGCACGAACCGCGCCTCGTGCCGGCGAGCGCCTCGCTCGTCGCCCGCACAGCGGCGCGCCTCCGCGAGTCGCAGGAAGATGTCCGGATGAGCGTCCGCAGCGATTCTCGCGTAGAGCCGAGAGGCGGTACTCCAGTCGCTCCGCGCGTGCGCAAGGTCGGCCAAGCCCTCGACCGCGCCGCGATACGCCGGAAGCACGTCGAGCGCCCGGCGGTACAGGGCGGCGGCGGCCGCGGACCCCGACCGACCACGCTCGATATTGCCCAGCTCCACCAGGCACCACGCCAACGTCTCCGGGCGATGGGGGCCCAGCGCGATTCGGCGACAGACACGCCGTATCGCCTGAAACGCGCCGGCGGCGTGCCCGCGGTCGTCGAGCAGCTGCGCCAGCCGCACCTGACGGGCCAGCCCTCCCGGCGTGAGCCGCTGCAGCGTGGATTCCGCGACCGTGTAGCGCCCCGTGGCCATCGCGGCGTCGAACAGCAGGCCGAGGGCCTCCTCGTTCTCCGGGTCGGAGGTCAGGGCCCACCAAGCCGTCTGATAGGCGGCCGCGAACTCGTGTCGCGCGAGGCGCACCGCGCCAAGCCGGGCGAGCGTGGTCGCCGAGTCCGGTGTCAGGCGGAGGGCCGCGCGCGCGGCCGCGGCGGCCCGCCCCAGGTCCGCGAGATCGGCCCCCGTCTGAAACCGGCGGAGGTAGCGGGGGAGGAGCTGACCGGCGGAGACGTAGTCCTGCGAGTCCCGCGCCAGCCGCGCCTCGAAGAACGCGATGGCGCGCGAACCCTGCGCTGTGTCGGCCGGCACGGCCACGGTCTCGCGCGCGCCGGCGCCCGACATCGCGAACCCGACGCCGAGCGCCAGTATCACCCCGACCAGCGCCAACCGGCTCACGGGAGGTGTGGGGCGGCCAGGTACGGGAACGTCGCGAGGAACGACTTGTCGTTGGCGTCCACGTGGTCGTCGTTCAGCGCGTCGTTCGAGCCGAAGATCAGCCCGAGCTCGGCCGTGATCACGTCGTCCGACAGGCGGCGGCCGTTGAGAAAGCCGCTCGGCGTGGACGTGTTGATCGGTTGGATGTCGGGCAGCAACGCGCCCGCCAGCGCCGCGGGGTTCGGATGCCCGAAGGCGGTCAGGACCGCCACGACTTCGTCGGTGAATGTCGCTTCGTCGTTCACCGGCGCCGCCTGGTTGTAGGCGTCCTTCTGGTCGGTCGGGATGAACACCGTCGCCACCGCAGGTAAGCCGAAGCGGTCTCCCTGCACGAGATCCCTGCTCATCAGAACGCTGGCCGCGGGACTCTGCCCGAACGGTCCGTCCGTCTCGCAGGCGGCGGCCACGAGGGCCGCCCCGATGAGCGGCGCGAGCGGAAGCAGTTTGGTGATCTGTCGCATGTTGCGTGTCTCCTTCCGAGTGCGCGTCCGCGCTACTGCAACCGGTTGGTGGTGCCCCAGACGCCGATGTTCGGGTTGTCGCCCAGGGCGAGCCGCGGGACTTCGACCACGATGGCGAGCACGTTGGTGCCGGCGAACGTGTCCACGCCGGGATTCCGGAACCCGGCAGCCTCGCCGGTAATGACCTTCCGGAACTGGACGAGGTCGAAGAAGAACGGGTCGTCCCGAACGCCGGCGAACACGGTGAGGGTACCGCGCGTCGCCGTGAGCGCCTCGGCGCCGTGGCTCACCCGCACGGTGGCCGCCTCGGGGCCAGGGAGCACGCGGATCGTGGTACCGGCGATCGTCGGCGCGGCGGGGCCGCGGAAATGCATCACCTCACGGCCGGGCGAGCCTGTCCCGAACGCCTGGATCACCAAGTCTTCGACGGCGTCTCCGTCGTTGTCGATCTTGAACTGGTACAACACGTTGGGGTCGAAGAGCGTCGTCGCCGCTTCGGCCGGCGGGATCAGGCCCGAGACGGTCATCGCGAAGACGACGTTATCCGGGTTGGCCGGACTCCGAAACACGTAGACGTCCGCGATGTCGGCGGCGCGGTCGTCGGTGAGGAGCGCGCTGTCCCGGTGGTCCGAGGCCACGAGCAGACCGAAGCCCGCGGTGGCCGCGACGGCCGTGCCAGCGGCGATCAGCCGGATTCGCTTCATGGATCTCCCTCCGTGTGAAGACACAAACGGGCGTAGAGCGACATCGTCTCTACGCCCGTCGACGGCGGTCGGATTGCGCGGCGCTAATCCGTGTGGCGCCAGGTGCCCAGGAGCCGCGGCGTCTCGGTGGGCTGGGGCGAGCCACCCGCCGGCTCCTGGGTGAGGCCGCAGAGGTCGATGAAACCGGCCTGAGTGATCGCCGGATCGACCGGGAGCACCACGGTGGCCCGACCCGCGCCGCTCGTGTTGAAGGTCCCCATCGAGCGGGGCGGCCGCCCGTGCTGAATGGCCCAAAGCTGGTACGTGCGCCCTGTCGGCGCCGGGGGCAGGTCGAACGCCGTCACGATGAACACACCGCGCCGGTGGTTCCAGAACACCCGTGCGGTAGGCTCGCGGTCGGTGGCGGCGAGCGACACCACGTGGACTTCGGGGCCGAGCAACGCCGCGAGCGTCGAGTCGCGCGCGGCCACCTCGGCCACGAGCCCGCGACGTTCGGC
>JBOHSV010000077.1:0-2508 GCA_050921735.1 Gemmatimonadales bacterium
CCGTGCGCGCCTCGCGCCGCTCCGGCCGCGCCTCGCGCGCCGGCTGGACGCGGGCCTCCTGGCGCGCGACGCGAGGGGATCGATCGGGCCGATTCGGGCGGTCGGGTCGATCCGGCCGGTCGGGTCGATCCGGTCGGTCGGGACGGTCCGGGCGGTCGGGCCGATCCGGGCGATCCGGGCGGTCGGGGCGATCCGGGCGATCCGGCCGGTCGGGGCGATCCGGACGCTCGCGCCCGTCGTCTTCGCGACCGTTGGGCCGATCCGGACGCTCCCGCGGTCGCGGGATGATCCCGCCCAGGTCGCGCCCGCGCACTCCGCGGTCGTTGGCCGGGCGCTGGCGTACCCGGGTCACGAAGGCGTCCGACCCGGCGCGGGTCTTGAAGATGAACCGGGGTTCCGGCCGGTAGGGGCGCACGAACACGACGCGCGTGCCGCCGTAGTAGCGATACGGGTAGTAGAAGGGATCGTCGTAGATCACGATCCGGAACCGCACGCACGAATAGTAGTAGGGGTTCCAGTACACGAAGCTGGCGTAGCTGTGGCAGTCGTAGCACAGAAACCGCGGGTAGTTGTAGTGCCGCTCGACGTAATACGGCGCGATGTCGTAGTCCCAGTCGGCGTAGTCGGCCGGCAGCATGCGCGTCGCGACGTCGGTAAGGGCGACGTAGGGGTCGCCGCGCACCCGGCCGTCCGCGATCGTGCGGTAGTCCCAGTGACCTCCCGAGATGAGTGCGTCGTACACGAATGGGTCGGCGGAGGCGATGGCGAAGACGTATCCCACACCGGGGTAATCATCGACGCGGAACGCGTCGCGCCCGCCGGACCCTTCGATCTCGTAGTCCCGGCTGGCGCGGGCGAAGTTGTCTTCCCAGGGATCGCGCGGGAACAGGACGCGCACGCGGCCGTCCGTGTCGACCCGCAAGATCGTGATGAACGCGTCCCGGTCCACGCGGAAGTACACCCGCACGTTCTGCCCGCGGGTATACACGGCGTCGCCGTGGTTCGTCCACAGCTCGATGCGGGGGCGGTAGAGCGCCGGCGCGGCGCGCGCGACACCGTCCGCCGAAACACTCAGGAGCGCAAGCATCGCCAAGGGTGTAAACATGGTAGCCTCCCGCCTGCGGTCGAAGCACGCTCCGTGCCACGGTCGGGTGTCCTATAATCCGTTAACTGGTAACCACTTGGCGTCTGTGCGTCGAGGCGTCTAGCTTTCGGCTGTCCCCTCATGGCGACACACCGCGTAGACCTGCTCGACCCTGCCGACGTGGCCCGAATGGGCGGCATCGAGATCGTCGCCCAAGGCGTGGTCGAAGGGTTCCTGGCCGGCCTGCATCGCTCGCCCTTTCGCGGGTTTTCGGTCGAGTTCACGGAGCACCGCGCCTACCAGCCGGGAGACGAGCTGCGCTACCTCGACTGGAAGATTCTGGCACGCTCGGATCGCCTGTTCGTCAAGCAGTTCGAGGAGGAAACCAATCTTCGAGCGGTGCTGCTGGTGGACGCCAGCCGCTCGATGGCCTGGCGGGGGACGCCCGAGGGGCTGACCAAGCGCGCGTACGCCGATCGGCTGGCGGCCGCCCTCGCGCTCATCCTGTTGCGCCAGCGGGATGCCACGGGTCTGGTCACGTTCGACGAAGCGGTGCGACAGGTGGTGCCGCCCCGCGTGAAGCACGGGCAGTGGACGCGGCTGGTGAAGGGATTGCTCGACACGCCCGACGGGCGGGGGACCGCGGCCGAGGCGGCGTTGCGGCACCTGACGGGGCTGCTCGCCCGGCGCGGCCTCGTGGTGCTGCTGTCGGACCTGCTGTTCGATCGCGAGCTCGCGCTGGTGGCGCTGCGCTACCTGCGGCACCGGGGGCATCAGGTGATCGTGCTGCACCTCATGGATCCGGCCGAGGCGGAGCTGTCCGGCCCGCCCGAAGTGCGGTTCCGTGACCCGGAGTCGCGCGCGTCGCTGGTGGTCCGTCCGCGCGAGCTGGCGCCGGCCTACCGCGAGGCGGTGGGGCGCGAGGTGGCCGCCTGGCGGTCGGCGTGCCGGCGACACGGAATCGCCTACCACCACGTCACGACGGACCTGCCGTTCGGCACGGCGCTGCGCCTGCTCACGTGATCTTCCTCCATCCCCTGGCACTGCTCGGTCTCGCGGCGGCCGCCCTTCCCGCCCTGCTCCACCTGCTCGAGCGGCGCGACCCGCCCGAGCTCGAGTTCCCGCCCCTCCGCTACCTGAGCGATGCGGAGCGCCATAGTGCCCGCCGCCTCAAACTGCGCCACCTCCTGCTGCTGATCCTGCGAACCGCGATGATCGTCGCGATCGTGCTGGCGGCGGCCCGGCCCCTGGTGCCGGCGGCGGCGCTGGACGACTCGCTGGCGCGGGGGGCCCATGAACCCACCGCCCTCGTCGTGGTACTGGACAACTCGCCGTCGTCCGGCGCGGTGGTCGACGGTCGCCCGCTGCTGGACCGGTTGCGGGCGACGGCCGCCGCGTCGCTCGGCCGCGCGACGGCCTCAGAC
>JBOHSV010000078.1:0-9699 GCA_050921735.1 Gemmatimonadales bacterium
GCCGGGGCCGATCGAGCGCGCGGCCGCGGGTGCCGCGGCCGACGGACGGCGCTACGCGACGTACCTGGCCACGCGCCCTCCCGAGGCGGAGCGCGAGGCGATCGAGCTGCTGCTGGCGCTGTGCCGCCGCACGGGGTGCGGCGTGCACGTCGTGCACCTGGCGGCCGGCGACGCCCTGGACGCGCTCGGCGTCGCGCGGCGCGAGGGCCTGCCCGTGACCGTCGAGACGTGCCCGCACTACCTGACGTTCGCCGCCGAGGACGTGCCGGACGGAGCCACGGCGTTCAAGTGCGCCCCACCGATCCGGGAGGGCCCGCACCGGGAGCGGCTGTGGGCGGGGCTGCGCGAAGGACTGATCGATCTCGTCGCGAGCGATCACTCCCCCGCCCCGCCCGCCATGAAGTCGCTCGACTCCGGCGACTTCCTCCGCGCATGGGGCGGCGTGTCCTCGCTCGAGCTGCTGCTGGCGGCGACCTGGACCGCGGCCCAGCGCCAGGGGGCGGGACTGGAGGACCTGGCGCGCTGGCTGGCCGAGCGGCCCGCGCGGCTCGCGCGGCTGACTCCTCGCAAGGGGGCGATTGCACCGGGGGCGGACGCCGATCTGGTGCTCTGGGATCCGGACGCCACGACGACCGTCGAGCCGGCGCGCCTGCATCACCGGCACGCCGTCACGCCGTACGCGGGTCGCCTCCTGCACGGCGTGGTGCTCGAGACCTACGTGCGCGGCGCGTGCGTGTACGAACGGGGCCGGTTCCCGGGGCGACCACGGGGCGAGTGGGTGAGGCCGCGAACCGGGACGGATCAATGAGGACGGGCCACGCTCCCGAGTGTTCCCAGGCTGAAGCCTGGGCTCGGCGACGCGCTGCCCTTAAGGGCAGAGTCAGGCCGAGCCCACCCTTCAGGGTGGGTACATCATGAGCGCACGGTCGCCGCTCATCGATCTCGCCGCCGCCCGGGCCGGCGGGCGCGCGCTGGCGGCGAACGACGAGTTCTTCGCGCCCAAGGCGAACCTGCTCAAGCCCGGACGCGGCGTCCTCGTCGAGGGGAAGTACACCGCCCGTGGCAAGTGGATGGACGGCTGGGAAACCCGGCGGCGCCGCGAACCCGGGCACGACTGGTGCATCGTCCGGCTCGGCGTCCCCGGGGTGATCCGTGCCGTCACCGTCGACACGAACCACTTCCGGGGCAACCACCCGGACGCGTGCTCGCTCGACGCGGCCGGCTCGGCCCGAGGCGGGTGGACCGAGGTGCTGCCGCGCTCGCCGCTCCAGGGGCACAGCGAGAACCGCTTCGACATCCGGCACGAGGCGCGGTTCACGCACGTGCGACTCAACATCTTCCCCGACGGCGGCGTGGCGCGGCTCCGCATCTGGGGGGCGGCGCGCCCCGACTGGCGCCGGATCGGCGCCGCCCGCATCGATCTCGCCGCGATCCAGCACGGCGGCCTGCCGGTGGCGGCGAGCGACGAGTTCTTCGGCGAACCGCTCAACCTGATCCTGCCCGGCCGGCCCGCGAACATGGGCGACGGCTGGGAGACCAGGCGACGCCGCGGACCGGGGCACGACTGGGTCATCGTGCGCCTGGGGCACCGCGGGACGGTCGAAGAAATCGCCGTGGACACCACCCATTTCAAGGGCAACTTTCCCGACGGCGCGAGCGTCGAGGGGTGCGACGCGCCCGGGTTGGCCGGCACCGCGTCGCCCGGTCCCGGGACGGGCTGGCGGGAGCTGGTGCCGCGCACCAGGCTCCGCGCCAACGCGCAGCACCGGTTTCGGGTGACGCCCGGCGAACCGGTCACGCACGTGCGGCTGAGCATCTTCCCGGACGGCGGTGTGGCGCGGCTGCGGGTTTATGGGCGACCGGCGTAGGATCGCCGCGTTTCTCAACGCCCTCCCGCCCGACGCCGCCCGCGCCGCGCTGACGCGCTGCTGCGGCTCGCGGCGCTGGGTCGAAGCGATGCTCGCCGCGCGTCCGTTCCCGAACGACGCCGCGCTGCGCGATACCGCGGACCGCGCGTGGTGGGCGCTCGATCGCCGCGCTTGGCTCGAGGCGT
Source organism: Gemmatimonadales bacterium (assembly GCA_050921735.1). GTDB lineage: Bacteria > Gemmatimonadota > Gemmatimonadetes > Gemmatimonadales > GWC2-71-9 > DATLXT01. The sequence goes on from JBOHSV010000078.1 coordinate 2,054, forward strand.
TCGCCCACCACCCGCGGATCGGCGAGCCCGGGCGGGGCGACGCCTGGGCCCGCGGGGAGCAGGCCGGCGCGGACGCCGTGGAGGCCGCGGTGCGGCGCGAGCTGGCCGCGGGGAACCTGGCCTACGAGCGGCGATTCGGCTACGTGTTCCTGATCCGCGCCACGGGCCGGGGCGGCGCCGAGCTGCTCGCCGAGCTGCGCCGCCGGCTGGGCAATGATCCAGCCGAAGAGCTCCGCACCGCCGCGGGCGAGCAGGCCCAGATTACCTGGTTGCGACTGGAGAAACTGGTGACCCCATGAGCCGGATCTCGACCCACGTGCTCGATACGGCCGCCGGCCGGCCCGCCGCCGGCGTCGCCGTCTCGCTGGCGCTCCAGACCGACGAAGGCTGGATCGAGCTCGCGGCCGCGCCGACCGACGCGGACGGACGCGTCGCCAACCTCCTGCCCGCCAACGTGAAACACTTCGCCGGCACCTACCGCCTGCGGTTCGACGTGGGCGAGTACTTCGACGCGCGGGGGCACGCGGCGTTCTACCCCTGCGTCGAGGTCGTCTTCACCGTGCGCGACGACCGCCCCCACCACGTGCCCCTGCTCGTCAGCCCGTTCGGCTACACCACGTACCGCGGCAGCTGAGCGTGGACGCGCACCTCGCGCAGTGGCTCAACCTGGCGCTCCGCTGGGCCCACGTGATTACCGGCATCGCCTGGATCGGCACGTCCTTCTACTTCAACTGGCTGAACAGCCGTATCGCGCCGCCCGAGCGGCCGGAGCCGGGAATCGGCGGCGAGCTGTGGTCGGTGCACGGCGGCGGATTCTACCGGGTGGTGAAGTACACGGTGGCTCCCGAGCGCCTGCCCGCCAGGCTGCACTGGTTCAAGTGGGAGGCCTACGCCACGTGGATCACGGGGTGCGCCCTGCTGGTCCTGATCTACTACCTCCAGGCCGACGCCTACCTGGTCCGCGCGGACGGTCTCGCGCCGGGCCCGGCCGTGGCCGTCGGCATCGGAACACTGGTGCTCGGGTGGCTGGTGTACGACGGGTTGTGCCGCTCACCGTTGCGTCGTCGGTCGGGCGTGCTGGTGGCGATCGGCCTCGTCCTGTTCGCCGCCCTCGCCTGGGGCCTGACCCAGCTCCTGAGCGCCCGCGCCGCGTACATGCACGTGGGCGCCGCCATCGGGACCATCATGGCCGCCAACGTGTTCCGCGTCATCATCCCCGCCCAGCGGGAGATGGTGGACGCCATGGCCGCCGGGCGGCCGCCCGACGCCGCGCGCGGTGCCCAGGCGGCCCTCCGCTCCCTGCACAACAACTACCTCACGCTCCCCGTGCTGTTCGTGATGGTGAGCGGCCACTTTCCGGCGACGTACGGTCACGCGCTGAACTGGGCGATCCTCGCGGCGCTCGCCGTGGTCGGCGCCGGCGCCCGGCACTGGTTCAACCTGCGAAACGAGGGCCGGCGCAACGCCTGGATCCTGCCGGCCGGCGCCATCGGCCTGGTGGCGCTCGCGCTGGTCACCGCGCCCGAGGCCCCCGTCGGCCGGGCCACCGCATCGTTTGCTGAGGTCCGTGTCGTCGTGGCGCGGCGCTGCCTCCCCTGCCACTCGAGCGCCCCGACCGCGCCCGGCCTGGCCACGGCGGCCGCGGGCCTGACGCTCGACACGCCGAACGAGATCCGCCGCCAGGCCGACCGCATTCACGCCGTGGCCGTGGCGTCCGAGACCATGCCCCTGGGCAACGTGACCGCGATGACGCCCGAGGAGCGGGCGTTGCTGGGGAGGTGGATTCGCGCGGGGGCTGCGCTGCGGTAAGGCTAGTCCACGTCGAGGAGCACCTTCAGCACCCCGGGCCGCGCGGCGTGGGTGAAGGCTTCGAGACCGTCGCTCAGCGGGTATCGGGCGTGCACCAACGACGCCACGTCGACCCGCCCTCCAGCCAGCAGCTCGAGCGCCGGGGGGAACGGGCCGCAGCGGGAGCCCACGAGCGTCACCTCCTTCACCACGATTACGACGTCGAACGCTCCCGCGCGCATCGTGCCAGCCAGATCCGTGCGGATGCCGCGCGCGCGGAGCAGAGCGAGCTTGGCGTCGTGCCGTCCGACCACCAGCAGGTCGCAACCGGTGAGCGCGAGCGTCTGCGCGATCAGCAGACCCAGCTTTCCGTCTCCCACCACCATGACCCGGTCCGCCGGCGCGATCTTCACCTGCTCCTGGATCTCGAGCGCGGCCGCGAGCGGCTCGGCGAACACGGCGCCGTCGTCCCCGACCGCCGCCGGTACCGGGTGGAGATTCCCGGCGGGGAGCGTCAGGTATTCGGCGAAGGCGCCGGGCCGGTTCACGATGCCCAGGACGGTGCGCCGTTCGCAGTGGGTGGGGCGGCCCGCGCACGGTCAGCGCCGCCGGCCTTCGAGGATTCGCAAGAACGAGCGTGTGCGGAGCTCAGCCAGGGTGAGCCCCGTGGCCAGCGCGTCCGCTTCCGTGAGCGCGCCGCAGTTCAGACCCCGCAGGAAGAAGTTGAGCAGGCCCTGTCCGGTGGCGGCATCGTCGAACACGTCACCCACCAGCGTCGCCTGACCGGCCCGTTCGACGAACGCCTTGAGTCGCGCGGACGCTGCGTCGAACCCCTCGAGAAAGAAGGAGAACAGCGCCGCGTAGCGGGTGGGCAGCTGAGCGGGATGCAGATCCCAGCCCTGGTAGTAGGCGTTCGCCAGGGAGTGACGCACGTCATCGAAGTGCGCTCGCCATCCCCGGAACACGCCGGCGCGATTCTCGGCGCGCTGGCGGGGGGTGAGGCGCCGCCCGTCGCGCGCGCGATGGGGCGCGACGGGCATCAGCGTCGTGGCACCGTCGGACAGCCACACGCCCGTGCCGGCGAGCGCCAGCTGCATGAGCTGGCGCGCCAGGTCGCAGGCGGGGTGCCGCATGCGCTGGTGCGCCGCCGTGATCTCGAGCGACGCCGTGAAGTCGTACACGCCGAAGTGCGCCGCCACGCACCGGCCCTGCGCGGCCGCCACCAGGGCCGGCAGGGGCGAGCGGCCGTCCGCGCCCGACAGGGCCTGCGGCGTCTCCACCATCAGCTCCAGGCGCAGCGTGCCGGGCGCGAGGCGGCGCGCGGCCTCCACCCCGGCGAGCAGGCCGACCAGATCGGTGACCTGCTCCACGGCCACGACTTTGGGCAGCGTCACGACGAAACGATCGGGCAGGCGGCCCGCCGTCCGCTCCAGCAGCGCGCCGAGGAAGAGCTCCAGCGTCCGCGCGCCGCGGGCCCGGAGCTCGCGCGACAGCGGCTTGATGCGGATCCCGATGAACGGCGGCAGGGACCGCTGCGCCCGGCCACGGGCGACTTCGGCCGCGGCCGAGCGCGCGGTCGCGTCCTCTTCGTCGTCCGGCCGGTTCCCGTAGCCGTCCTCGAAGTCGATGCGGAAGTCTTCCACCGGCTCGCGGGCGAGCTTGTCCCGCACTCGCGGATACACGAGACGCGCGAGCGTCGGCGCGAGACCCAGCGCTCGCCCGAACGCGGCCGCCGCGGGGGCGTACTCGTCCAGCGTGCGGAGCGCGACGTCGCCGAGCTTCCGGGCCGAGTCGGCGCGGAACAGGTGCGCCCCGCCGTACACCGTGTGCACCGGCTGGCGGGCGCCGGCGTCGGGCGGGGGCCCTACGGCCATCCGCATACCTCGCGCAGCGCGAAATACAGCACCCGCGCCATGACCCGGGCGCGGTAGGCGGCGGTGGACCGCAGGTCGTCGATCGGCGCCAGGTCCCGCCCGATGGCGTCCAGCACGTCCTCGGGCGAGCGGACGGCCGTGCCGTCGCGCAGCAGCCGCTCGACGGCGGTGCACCGCCGCACCGTCGGCGCCATGCTCGCGGCCACGACGCGCCATCCCGCCACCGACCGCGTCACGGCGAGGCCGATCTTGGCGATGGCCTGAGCGCGCCGCGCGCCCACCTTCTCGAACAGCTGCACGTCGTAGGATCGCCGCGGGAGCCGCAAGGCCACCACGAGCTGGTCCGGCCGCCGGGCCGTCTGCCGGTACCCGCGGTAGAACCGCTCGAGCGGCACCTCCTCCCGCCCCGCCGACGAGGCGAGCACGACCACCGCGTCGTACGCCATCAGAACGGGGACGCCGTCGGCGGCGGGGGACGCGTTGACGACGTTGCCCGCCCAGGTGCCCCGCGCCTGGATCTGGATCGCTCCCACCTGCCGCGCGGCGTCCACCAGGAGCGGGAACTCGCTCCACGCGCGCCGGTCCGCGATCACATCCCAGTAGGTCGTGAGGCCGCCGAGCACCAGCTCGCCGTCCGTCCACCGCGGGGGTCGCAGCGCGTCGAGGCCCGAGAGATCGAGGTAGGTCCGGTCGCGGGCGTCGACGGCCGTGGGCCAGTGCACCAGCAGGTCCGTCCCGCCGGCGACGGGCACCGCCTCCGGCTCGCGCGCGAGCCACTCGAGCGCTTCGCGCTCGTCCGCCGGCAGCAGCACCTTCATCCGCCGCCGCTCCGCGCCAGCAGGGCGGCGACGCCGTCCACGATGCCGTCGTAGCCGGTGCAGCGGCACAGGTTCCCGGCCAGGAGCTCTCGCGCGGTCTGGCGCTCGAGCACCTCCGGGTGATCGCGGAGCCACGAGGCCGTCACCGCGACGCCGGGCGTGCACGCCCCGCACTGCGTGGCGCCGTGCTCCAGCAGCGGGCGCAGGGTTTCCGGGTTCAGCGCCTCGACCGTCTCGACGCGCCGGCCGCGCACCTGATAGGCGGGCACGAGACACGCGTTCACCGGGAGGCCATCCAGCCGGACCGTACAGGCGCCGCACTCGCCTTCGCCGCACCCTTCCTTGGTGCCCGTGAGCCGCAGCCGGTAGCGCAGCGTGTCGAGCAGCCGCTCGGCGGGGTCGATGTCGACCGATGTCGGCGCGCCGTTCAGCGTGAACGTGATCGTCACGAGACCAGGTCCATCAGCCGTTCCGGGGTGAGCGGAATCACGCGGGGGTCGGCGCCGGTGGCGTCGGCCACGGCGTTGACGACGGCGGGCGCCGGCCCGTCGATAGGCAGCTCGCCGATGCCCTTCGCCCCCTGCGCGCCGTGGGGATAGGGCTGTTCCAGAAACGCCACGCGGATGGGCGGCAGGTCGTCCGACGTGGGAATGATGTAGTTCGTGAGTTGGGCGTTGGCCATCGCGCCGTCGCGCCAGCGGCAGTCTTCGAACAGCGCCCAGCCGATGCCCTGCGCGACGCCGCCCTGGACCTGGCCCCGGGCCAGGGTCTCGTTGAGCACCCGCCCCACCTCCTGGACGGCCACGAAATCCGTCACGCGGGCCACGTAGGTTCGCAGGTCGACTTCGACCTCCGCGACGTACGCAGCCCAGGCGAACGCGCCGTAGGCATCGCCGCGGTACGCCGCGTCGTCCCACACGATGCCGGGGGGCCGCTCGTACGCCGCCTCGCCGACGATCTCGCCGTCCGGATGCGCGTGGTGCCACGCCCGCAGGGAGTCGCGCACCGGCCGACCCCGAGCGCCGTCGTCGAGTCCCAGCCGGCGGCGCAGGTCGTCGCACGCGCGCTCCACCAGGTGGCCGACCACCATGACGGTGCGCGACGCGACCGTGGGCCCGCTGTTGGGGACCCGCGCGGTGTCGGCCTCGGCGATGACCACGTCGTCCGGAGCGAGGCCGAGCCGCGCCGCGGCCAGCTGGGTGAAGACCGTGAGCGTGCCCTGCCCCATCTCGATGTTCGCCGTGCGGACTTCGATCCGCCCGTCCGGGAGCCCGGCCACGTGCGCCCGCGATGCGAGGTGCACCTCCCCGCCCCCCGTAAAGCCCGCGCCATGATAGAAGGTGGCGAGTCCGATCCCCCGTCGCTTGGTGGCGTGGCGCGCGTTGAAGGCGGCGTGCTCCTGCCGCCGCGCGTGGTACCGCGCGACCTCGAGGGCGCGGTCCAGCACGGCGGTGCGGTCGGTCCCGTCGCGGATCACCTGTCCGGTGGCCGTGGCCTGGCCGTCCCGGAGCAGGTTGATGCGGCGGAGCTCCACGGGGTCCATGCCCAGACGCCGGGCGATGACGTCCATGTGGCGCTCGACGGCGAACAGCGTCTGCGGCGCGCCGAATCCGCGGAACGCGCCGAACGGCACGGCGTTGGTGAGCACCGCCCGGCCGTCGATGCGCACGTGCTCGCAGTGGTAGGGCCCCGCCGCATGGATGATCCCGCGCGACAGCACGACGGGCGACAGCGTCACGTACGCGCCGCCGTCGAGCAGGACCTCGATCTCCTGCGCCACCAGATGCCCGTCGCGGGTGAGCCCCGTGCGATGCCGGATACGGGCGGGGTGGCGCTTGGTGGTCGCCGCCATGTCCTCGCCGCGGTCGTAGATGAGCTTGACCGGGCGGCCGGCCTTGAGGGCGAGGAGCGCGGCGTGCAGGGCGACGTGCGAGGGGAACTCCTCCTTGCCACCGAACCCGCCGCCGGTCGGCGCCTGGATGACCCGCAGGCGCCGCGCGTCGCGCGCCAGCGCATGCTGCAGCGCCGTGAGCACGTAATACGGGCACTGCATCGACCCCGTCACCACCAGCACGTCGCCCTCGACCCACGCCGCCATGCCCTGGGTCTCGAGGTAGACGTGCTCCTGCGCGCCCGTCTCGTAGGCGCCCTCGACGACGACGTCGGCGCCGGCGAGGGCGCGCTCCACGTCGCCCTTCTCGATCCGCAGGTGCTTGAGGACGTTGTCGGCGCCGTATTGGACCTGGTCGGGCCGCGGCGGGACGCGGAAGTCCAGGGCCGGGGGCTCGGATTCGACCACGATCTCGACCGACCGGGCGGCACGCCGCACCGCGTCGCGGGACGGGTGCGCGAGCAGCAGCACCGGCTCGTGGACGTGCCGCACGTACGCCGCGGCGAGGACCGGCTGGTCGCGCTCGATGAGCAGGATCTCGTTGGGCCCGGGCAGGTCGCGGTGGTCGACCACGACGAGCTCGGACCAGTCCACGTCGGGGGCGAAGCGGACGGCCGTGATGCGCCCGCGGGGCGCGGGGCTCCGCACGGTGGCGCCCCACAGGGCGCCGTCGAGCGGCAGGTCGTCGACGTACCGCTCGCGGCCGGTGAGCTTGGCGAGCCCTTCGCGCCGGTGCATGGGGCTCGAATAGTGGGCGGCGCGACGGCAAACGGCAATCCGGGACGGCTTGACCCGGGAGCCCGCACAGAGTAACTCACGTCGCGGGTGCGCTTGGCATCCCGCCCCCGTCGTCGTGGTCGCCCTTGCCTCGCGCGGGTCTCGCAGCAGACCGCTTCAGTTACCGAAAGTGAGAGGCCAGGATGAACGTGGTGATCCGCCGGTACAGAATCCGTCTCGGGGCCGTCGAGCTGGTGGCCCGATATGCCCGCGAGACGCTGCTGCCCCGCCTGCGACAGGTATCCGGGTTCGTGGCGTATTACCTGGTCAACGCCGGTGACGGGCTCGTCGCCAGCGTCGCCCTGTTCGAGAACGCCGACGGCGGGCGCGCGGGCGACAGTCTGTCTGCCGAGTGGTTCCGGGTCGACTGGCCCGCCTTCCGGGCGGTCCCGCCGGCCATGACCAGCGGCGAGGTCCTGCTGGCCGAAGAAAGCCGGCGCGTCGCCGCGACCCCGATCGCGGGCGGGGTCCCGCGCCTCGAGCGGCGCACCCTCGTCG